>CALDOC010000572.1 GCA_937914675.1 uncultured Sulfurimonas sp. | reverse complement strand
ACTGTTTTGCAACATAATTTAGAGACAATTACGCTTTGCGTTAATGTAAAAAACAAACTATAAAGGAAAAAGTATGAAATACCTAACTCTTGTTTTTTTAATACTCATGTCAATGAGCAAAGCCGCTGAAGTTCCTAATCGTTATATAGTCTCAATCGTTCCGCAAACGCAGACCACCCATATTCAAAAAACATGGGGCGCTTTTTTAAAAGAGCTTGGCGAACAAACGGGTTTTGAGTTCGAGCTCAAACATTACGCGAGCATTCCTCTTTTTGAAAAGGGATTAGAAAAAGGCGAACCGGACATCGCGTTTATGAATCCATACCATGCCGTTATGGCGCATGAATGGAATGGATATCAGCCTATCGTACATGACAAAAAACCGCTTGTCGGCATATTGGTCGTAAAAAAAGAGGGCAACGTCAAAAAGGTTTCCGATCTCGATGGAAAAACCTTGGCGTTTCCCGCGCCAAACGCGTTTGGCGCGTCGCTTTACATGAGAGCGTTGTTGGCGGAAGAGGAAAAGATACGCTTTACCCCCATTTATCTTAAAACGCACGCCAACGTATACAGAAACGTCTTGTTTGAAAATTACCCGGCGGGTGGCGGAGTCAACAACACTTTGATGCGAGAAGCTCCAAGCGTCTCCTCTCAATTAAGCGTTATCTACACAACCAAACCAAGCGCTCCTCACCCTCTTTGCGTTCATCCTAGAGTTTCAGAAAAATCCGCGAGGCTCATAAAAAACGCCATCTTAAAAATGGGTTCGAACCCAAAGTACAAAGAGTTGCTTCACTCCATACAGTTGCCAAATCCCGTCGCCGCCGATTACAACAAGGAGTACTTAAAACTTCAAAAACTAAATCTTGAGAAATATATTGTTAGCGACGATTAAAAACTTCTTTCTTCCAAAAACTTTATTTGGAAGATTGATAATATTGCCCTCTTCGGCGGTTATCGCAGCTTTCTTGATTATTTTCGCTCTTGTCGTATACGTTCAAAACGAATCCGCCAAAGCCAGCATGCGACATAGTTCCAAAGTTATTATCAAAGAGCTATCCGCAAGCGTCGACAAATATCTCTTGCTTGACGATTACGCGGAGATAGAATCCATCATGAGAAGGTTTTGCCTCATAGAAACGGTAAAGTCCCTCTCGCTCGTCAACGCGAAACGCGCCGCTCTCATCGAAATAAGCAAGGACTCCCATAAAGAACCGCTCGTCGTTCTAAATCCACACAAAAAATACGAAGCCATAAACAATCACGATTCGATGTTTGTAAACGAGGACGCCCACTCGTACGCGATATACAACGTTGTGGGCGACGAAACGAAACCGCATTGGATTCGAGTCGAAATCGACAAAGACTTCGAGTACTCCAAAATAATGAATTTTCTTTTGTTTGGTTCGCTCGTGGCGCTGTTTTTTATGATACTTCTCTCTATTGTTATCTATAAAATCATTCACAAACCGCTTGAGGACATCAGGATTTTAACCATGTTTTCATCAAATCTCGACAAAAACATTGGAGAGAGCAGCGTCGTTCAAAGCGAGATAAGCGAAATAAAAAGCCTCACGAACAGTTTAAATCAACTTTCCAAAAAGCTTTTAAAAAATCAAAACGTCATGAACGTTCAACACAGAGAACTCCAAGAGTTCAATGAGGAACTGACGTCGAGAGTCGAAGAGGAAGTTGAGAAAAATCGAGAAAAAGACCTCATTCTTATCAACAACTCCCGTCTAGCGGCTCTTGGAGAGATGATTGGAAATATCGCGCACCAATGGAGACAGCCACTCAACGCCATAGCCATCATGATACAATCCGTACACGTCTCCTACGAGTTGGAAGATTTGCCAAAAGAGAAATTTGACGAATTTGTGAAAGACTCCATGGCTCAAGTGAATTATCTTTCCAAAACAATTGACGATTTTAGAGATATGATTAAAGACGACAAGCATGACGAAGCGTTCGACGTTGGCGAACTCATAAGCAAAACGTTCACTTTGTTGGAACCCTCTTTAAAGAGTTCCGACATCGACGCGAGTTTGGATTTGGAAAAAAAGGTAGTGGCTTCCCACGCCAACGCCAAAGCTCTTTCTCAAGCGTTTATCAACATATTGAACAACGCAAAAGACGTTCTCCAACGTCAAAACAAAAATGGCAAATTGATAACGATAAGTTTGAAAAAAAATCAAAATAAAGTTCAAATCACTATCTGCGACAATGGCGGCGGAGTGCCACAAGAGATAATGGGGAAAATATTCGATCCCTATTTCACTACAAAACATCAAGCCAATGGAACGGGACTCGGACTCTACGTATCTAAAAACATCCTCAATAACGAAATGGGTGGCGACTTATACGCAAAAAACGTTGACGATGGCGCTTGTTTCATTATCGAATTTGATTTGACGCCCGCCTAAAGAGAAAACTTCTCTCTAAACGCTTTGGCTCCGTCTTTGCTTGATTCTATGGAGTCTGAGCAATTTCTAAACGTAAAACGAAGTTTACTCTGCTCTATGGTCTCTATCTCTTTTATTTCGTCCATGTTTATGAGATAAGAGCGATGAATGCGCACAAAATTATAAGCTTCGAGCTTCTTTTGCAAGTCGGATATTTTTTGGGCGAAGTATGAAAAACCTTTGGCGGTTCTTAACATGACTTCTGAGAGGTCGGCTTTTACGTAGTGAATCTCTTGGGGTTTTAAAAGCAAATAGTTGTCTCCGCTTTTAGAGAGTATTCGCAAATCTTTCTCTTTTGTTTGTTCCAACTTTACGCGCTCGATTGAGTTTTTGACCTGCTCAAGCGAATAAGGTTTTACGAGATAGCCAACGGCGCCAATGTCAAAAGCTTTCAACGCATGCTCTTCATACGCCGTTTGAAATATAATGGCGATCTGTGGATCAAGATACTTTAGCTCATAGCCAAGCTCCAAACCACTTGTTTGAGGCATGTTTATATCCAAAAACACGACGTCGTACTTCTCTTGTTTAATCGCTTCTATGGCTTCGTTGGCGTTGGTGGCTTCGCGAACGAAGCCTAGCTCAAGCGTGTTTAACATTCTCAAAAGTCTCGCTCTTGCCAACTCTTCGTCATCCACAATCAATATTTTCATCACACTCTCCTATGTATATGTAAAAAGTCGGCGTCTCGGTTTGCACGGCTTCAAGTTTGCCATGACACAAAAGTTCCACTCTTTGGTTGAGGTTGCTAAGTCCTATGCCGAACTTTTGCGTCTTCATTTTATAGCCATCGTTTTTGAGGGCTATTATTTTTTTGGCTTCGTCAAAACTGAGCCAAATGTTTAAACTTTCTTTTGCGGGATTATAGCCATGTTTTATGGCGTTTTCAACAAGAAGCTGGATGGAAAACTTCGGCACTTGCCAATTTGGAAAAGAGTTTGGCGCGTGGAAGTTTATTTTGCCCGAGAAACGAATGTTTTCAAGCTCTACGTATTCACCAACGTTTTTAACCTCGTTTTTTATGGAGAGCAGAGCTTTTTCATTCATTGTGTTTCTTAAAAAAGAGGAGACTTTGAGGATCGCCATCTCCGCTTTGTCTTTGTCTTGATGAATTAGCTCGGCTATCGAGTTAAGGGCGTTGAACAAAAAGTGAGGATTGAGTTGCGTCTCAAGCGAACGAAGACGACTCTGCACGTACTCGTGGTCGATCACGTCTTTTTGGTTGCGCATCTTGACAAATCTATAGAGCAAAGCGCCGACTATGTAAGTCAACACGCCTATGATGATGGAGATAAGCCCCACTTCGTTTTCAAACGCCGGTATAAGTTCCAATCCAATTGTCTTAGCTATGTAAGTTCCAAGCTCGGTCCCTACAAAACCCGATAAAAATGAAAAAAGTATGGAAAGAGGCAACCAATACGCCTCTTTTAATTTAGGCAAAATGTTTTTGTTCATATAAGAGATGAACGCTAAAGAAAAGAGAGTGATGGTAAAGCCTATGATGACTCCAAAGATTGCTCCTTGTAACCAAGAACGTTCTAAAAGAATATACCCAAGCGATGACAAAAACATTCCAAAAAAGACGCCAATGATAAGGATGTAGAGCCAATCAAGCGATTTTATGTGTAAAGCGATGTTATACATCAAGCAACCTTTGTAAATTTTTGACGCCAAGCATGACGCCAGGCCAGCCCTGCGCCGCGTAGACCGTGTCACCGACATTATACAGATTTTTCACCTTAGTGTCGTTGCCAGGCAAAAAAGGAAGAAAGTTTTTAACGCTAATGGCGTTTCCTCCAAGTTGCGTTCTGTTGATATAACGTCCAAAAGTTTTTGAAGTCGCGCTAAAGGAGTCCACAATCTCGTTTTTGTCAATCTCTAGTCTCTCTAAAATCAAATTTTGCAGTATGAGGCTAAGCTCTTTTTTTTGCGCTTTGTAGCTCGCTTTGTCGTCCCAAAATCTACTGTCGGTATGAATCGAAGCCGTAACGCTATAGTGACCTTTTGGCGCGATTTTATCATCCATCGCGTCCGAAAAAGAGACAAAAAGCGCTTTTGACAACGTATGTGGAAATAATTCCTCTTCAATGATTTGATAATGATGATGGAATTTTTTAGCGCTTTTAATCGTCATGTAAAGCATAAAAGAACTTTGATGGTTGTCGAGCTTTTCGTACTTTTTATAGTAGTTTTTTACGTCTGCCTCAGAGAACAACTTCCCGCTCTCATATACCGTCGAATTGAGAATAATCTTTTTTGACTCAAAGCGTTCTCCATTTGAGTAGAGTTCAAAATACCCTTCGCGTTGAACGATTTTTGTAACTTCGCTTTTGGCGTAGACGTCTTTTATATTTTGCGTCATAGCGTCAAACAGCGCTCCAAAACCGCCAACGGGATAATGATTTTTACTAAAAGCGTAACCCAAAGAGAGCGCCGCCGTCAAAAAGTTTATCTCTTTGGCCGGCGCTTGGGCGACTATGAGAATTTGCGATTCTAAAAATCGCCAATACTCTTGATCGATACCGCCAAAAAAATTGTCAATAAAACCATAAGCGTCGCCTCTAAGATATTTTTGAAACTTCAGAAAAAGAGGCAAAAAGCTCGTGAGTGATTTTATCTTGGCAAAGACGTTCGCGTTTGAGTAATAATAGCCGTCGTACTTGTAAAACTCTTTGTTTAAGTCGTACACGAGTTTCCAAAACTCTCTATTTTTCGCATGGGGATAGTTGCGATTCAAAGTCTCAAAAAAGCGTTCAAAATCTTTGTGTCTTGGAGTGATTTTCGCGTTTTGAATTACAACGATGGAAGGATCGGTTTCAATGACCTCGGGAGTGAAGCCCATGGCGTCGAAAATCTCTTTGACGACGTAGCCCTCTTCGTATCCCGCAAGCGTCGTCGCTCCCGTATTGTAGGAATAACCTCTATGTTTAAAAGAGGAACTCGATCCCCCAAGATTGGAATCTTTTTCAAACAAAGCGACGTCGTAACCTTTGGCGTTTAACAACGCGGCTATGGAACTGCCCCCAACGCCCGAACCAACCACTGCGTAATCTTTCATCTTTTCTCTTCTTACGAGGCTTTCATGTTTTCATACATGTTGGATAGACACTTCACAAACTCGGGATGAGAATTTGGCGCTTTTGCGACTCGGTAATCAACAAAACCCATCGCCTCCGCTTTTTCTCTATACTCGATCTCAAGCTCGAATTCCGTCTCGGAATTATCAACCGTAAACGCGATGGGGAAAATTATAACTTTTTTCTTTTTTAAGGATTTTAATTTGTCCTCGAGATAAGGTCTAATCCACTCCAATGGTCCCAAACGCGATTGGTAGGCGAGATGCGTGTTGTGAAACTCGACTCCAGCCATCATCAAAGCCTTGCGAGCGTGGTAAACGTTGCGTCGAATGTGCTTTTGATAACTGTCCCCTTTTTCTATAATCTTTTTAGGCAGTCCATGAGCGGAAAAAATAAGTTCAAACTCGGAGGGGTCTTGACCATCCAAACTCTCTTTTATTCGTTCAACAATCGAGTTGACGTAATAATGGTCGTTATAGTAATCGTCTATGGTTTTCACTCTCGCCTTAATGCGAAGTTTGTCAAAAGTCTCGTACAAATCGTCATAACTCGAAAGCGTTGTCGTCGAAGAGTAATGCGGATACATGGGAATGGCGTAAAATTCGTCCACGTCTCTAAGATTTTGTAAAACCTCAGCCGCAAAAGGAGGCGTGTAGCGCATAACCATATGAATCGAAGCGTCTTTTACGTTTGACTTCAAGCTCTCAATCAGCTCTTGCGTATAACCAACGAGAGGAGATTTTCCTCCAAGATGCGAATAGTTCGCTTTGGCTTCCTCTTTTCTTCTCCAAACGATAAGTTTCGCTATCATCGCTCGTATTGGCTTTGGAGCGCCGATAATTTGTTTGTCGTTAAACATGTTTGTAAGAAAAACCTCAACTTCGTCAAGATTGTTCGGTCCTCCCATATTCATAAGTAAGATTGCTCGTTTCATAATGCGCCTCGATTTTTTATTTTATTATAGAAGAATCGAGAGTTGTTTTGTAGGAGTATTTTGTCGGTTTATAATTTCAAGCAAAGGCGCAACGACCATGCGCAACTCTTTTTTCACCCCATGACTCTGTTGCGACCCATGTTTTTGGCTTTGTACAACGCGCTATCGGCTCGCCCGACAAAACTGGCGTCCGTATCGTTTTGCTCAAGTTGGGCGATTCCCAAGGAGACCGTTTGACTTCCCACTGACGCGAAGATATGCGACTGAGTCGCCAATCTTATTTTTTCAGCTCGTGTTCTAGCTCCGTTAATGTCCGTTTGAGGCAGAATAATTAAAAATTCTTCACCGCCCCATCGTCCCACCGTATCGGCTTCGCGTTTATCAATCTTCAATATTGCGCTGAGTTCTTGCAAGACCAAATCTCCTACGAGATGACCATAAGTATCGTTGACGCTTTTAAAATAATCAATGTCAATCATAATAATGGATAAAGGGGTTTTGTATCGTAGAGATTGTGGGATTTCGTATTCGAAAATGGCGTCTAGTCTCGATCGATTGACAAGTCCCGTTAAATGGTCCCTAATGGCGAGTTCTTCAACAATTTTTTTATCGGTAATGTTTTGTTCGATAGCCGTATAACCAATTTTGATTCCCTCGCTATTCATGATGGGAGTAATGGAGGCAAATACCCAATACGACGTTTTATCTTTGGCGACGTTTTTAATCTCGCCATTCCATTTTTCATTTTTTGTTATTGTTTGCCATAAAGATTCATAAAATTTTTGCGACGTTTGAGGGTCTCTTAGAAGGTGGTAACTTTGACCTAGAAGCTCTTGAGGCGCATACTGGCTCATACGGCAAAACGCAGTGGAAACCGAAGTAATGACGCCATTTAGATCCGTTGAAGAGCTGATAATGTTATCATCTATTAGCGCCAAGTAATCTTTTTTTTCCTTTTCAAGGCGTTGCGCGTCTTCAATGGCGCCGATGAGTTTTGTCACGTCTTCGCGTAGCGATATAAATTCTATAATGTTATTGCGTTCATCTAAAACCGGAGCGATGGTTGTTTCAACGTAGTAACTTTGCCCATTTTTAGCGCGATTTTTGATAATCCCTTGCCAAATCTCTTTATTTAAAATCGTTTCCCAAATATTCTTAAAAAAAAGAGAGGGTACGTCTGGATGACGAACTATATTGTGAGGCTCTCCAATGAGCTCTTTTTTGCTATATCCGCTGAGTTGTGAAAATTTTTCATTTACGTAAGTGATTTTCCCGTGAATGTCCGCCTTGGAAACCAAACAACTCACGTCGACGATGCGTTTGTATTGCGCTACTAATTTCTCCTGCGTTGTAAACTTTAGATCAAGATTGACGTTATCCATTATTCTGCGAAATTCAGAGATAAGTTCGTCAACGTCTATTGGTTTGATAAGAAAATGCTCTACCTTGAGTCGAATCGCTTGTTGAAAGTATGATGAATGACTAAAAGCGGACGCAAGGATAATGGGAGTTTCAGGCTTGATTTGTCGAATGGCGCCAATGAGCTCCAATCCGCTCATCTGAGGCATTTTAACGTCGGTTAACACGATGTCGGGATTAATCTCTTCAAACTTCTCAAGGGCTTCCATTGGATTTGCAAACAAAAATACGGCGCTAATTTTTCGGGTAAGAATCTTCCCAAGGCGTTCACGCAACTCATCATCGTCTTCAACAAGCATCAATTTAAGATTTAGCATAGAATGTTCCTTTTAATCGTTATAGTTTAGTCGTCATTTTTGAAGATGCGTCTTGGAATCTTTAAGACAAAGGCGCTTCCTTTATCCGTTTCTTGCATGTTGTCCACATACTCTAAAGTGCCTTGAAAAAATTGTTCCGTAATGGTTTTTGCTATGTAAAGTCCAAGCCCCGTTCCCATCTCTTTGGTAGTAAAGTAAGGTTCAAAAAGTCGAGATAGGGTCTCTTTGTCGATTCCTCCCGCCAAATCGGAAATCTCAAAAATCATGGTTTCGTCTTTTAACGACATTAAAATTGTAATTTGGCGTTGTTGCGCGCTAGATTGATTTAGCTTGAGAATGGCGTCTTTTGCGTTTGAAAGCAGATTGATTAGCACATGCTTGAGTTCGCTGGGATAACCTCTCATCTCATACATGGAGTAATGCGCATGATCCATATCGGGACACTCTCCACTCCCTTTTTCTTTGTTGGGACAAACTACGTCAACCCCAAGCGTATGCGCTTTGAGCTGAGGAGAGTAGAGTCGTTGAACCTCTTTGATGAGCGCGATGGCGTTAAAATCGTTTAACTCTTTGTCTTTTGAGAAAAATTGTCTAAAATCGTCTATGGTTTGGGACATGTAATGAAGCTGGGCCATAATATCGTTTTTGCTTTGTTTCATGGTGGCGGTATCGAGCTCGCCATCCTCTTGAAGATAAAACAACTCTTGCGCGATGAGCCCAATGGAGTTGAGAGGCTGTCTCCACTGGTGAGATATGGCGCTAATCATCTCACCCATTGAGGCTAGTTTTGCTTGACGCATCATGATTTCTTGCTCTTTTTGTTGGGCTTTAAGCTCGAAGATTTGAGAAAGATCGCGAATGACGCCTATGAAAAAGAGCTTTTTTTCAAGTCTTATCGGGGTGACCGCCAAAGCAATCGGTATCAACGCGCCGTTTTTATCCAGAGCGTGAAGTTTTCTCTCGTTGGCGATTATTTTACTCTCCATGCCACTGTGGTTGCGAACGTAGTCGTCGTGACGACTCAGGTCTGGCTCCGGCACTAAAAGTTTAACGTTTTTGCCAACCAACTCGTTGTTATCATAAGAAAAAAGAATCCGCGCCGCTTTATTGACGCGAATGATAATGGCTTTATCGTCGATGATAACTTTCGCGTCAAAGGCGTTTTCCAATATTGCGTCAAGAAACGCGTTTTGCTCGTCTAGTTTGCTCTTTTCCAAATGAAGATTGGCTATCATTTTTCTGATTATCCATATAGATGGAACCAAAACCATTAAAAGCGCGACAATCCCAGCTAAAGTAAATTGAAACGCCTTGCGTATGAATTGTTCTGATGGAAAAATTTTCGGTGAAAAAACCGCTAGCGTTTTCTCTGCGTTGAACAAAGTGATTGGATAAACGTTGCTATCGCCTTCATAAAACGGCGCGTCGAGTTTCTGAGCGCTCCATGGTTGATAAAAGTTCGTATCTTTAAAAGGGGGATTTCTGTAGAATGACCAAGCTTTTTGTGGATCCGGATGAAGGATGTAATATCCCTGTGAATCTATAAGCGTAAGCCGCGTCTGTCCAAGAGCCTCTATGTCTTTAAGAAAAGGATTCATGTAAAAATTGATAATCACCACCCCAACTTCATGGGCGTCTTTAAATACCGGCATGCCTATGCGAAGCGTCGGCCTCCATGGCACTTCCACTTTGCCATGCTCAACGTTCAAATCCAGAACGGAATAGCCTATTTTTTTTTCAGGTAGCGTCTTAAACAAGATGAAGTAGTCTCTCTTGGCTTTGTCCTGAAGTTTCTCGCCTCGGATTTTCACAAGGGCGTTCTCGGTCGTTCTATCGACTCGGACGCGTTCCATTCCCTCGGGAGAGAGAAGTCGTATCTGCATGACGTTTTCGTTTGCTTTCGCGGTGTAATAGAGAAGCGCCTCCGCGGACGCTTGAGCTTCAGGTGAAGAGTTGAGCAGATACTCTACAACCGCGGGATGCTCCGCGATCATTCTGATGCGCGTTTCTTGACCTCTTTGAAAACTTTGAAACTTATCGGCGACAATGTGGTATTTGAGATCCATATTGGCGTGATTTTGTTCGCTTAGTTCGCGATTGATGAACGCGACGATGCTCATCATAAGCGCGATCGCGCCCAAGATTCCGAAAATTAGCCCCTTGTAATTTTTATACATATGGACTACACCCCATTTTGCGATTTATAGCGCGCTTTTTTTATGGAACGATTATAGCCATATTTAGTAAAATGCAACAACGCAAAGCATTAACGTCAAAAAAATTTTAATTAAAAGTAACTTTACGTCTATGTGGAAGATTTTTTTGTTCTATGCAACAGATGTCTTAGAGAGCTCTCAATATCGGGATGGTTAAACTCAAATCCGTTATCAAGCAGCGCTTTTGGGTAAACCTCTTTCGAACCGGTCAAAACGGTCGAGCCCTCGCCAAAGAGAAGTTTTAAAACAAACTTTGGAAGAGGACAAAGAGTAGGACGCTTTAAAACTTTTCCAAGCGCTTTTGTAAAAGCGCGATTGCTTAGCGGCTGTGGCGAAGTCGCGTTAAAAACGCCCGTTAACTCGTTGCGTATTATATGCTCGTAAATCCGTACCAAATCGTCAAGGTCTATCCAACTCGTCATCATTTTTCCATGGCCGATAACGCCGCCGAGTCCCATTTTAAAAGGAGTCAGCATTTGAGCCAACGCCCCGCCCTCCACTCCTAAAACAACTCCAAAACGAATGATTGCGGTAGGCTTTGCGCATTTGAGAGCCTCGGCTTCCCAAGCTTTTGTAAGAGACGCCAAAAAGTCGGTTCCGTACCCTTTGAAAGTCTCGTCAAAAGGAGCGTCGTCTGGATAAGCGCCTATGGCGGAAGTGGAGATAAAACGCTTTACGTCGCTTTTGTTAATGGCGTTTACAAGAGTTTTCGTTGTCTCTACTCGACTCGAAACAAGCACTTCTTTATATCTCTTATTCCATTTTTTCACAATGGGCGCGCCGGCAAGGTTAAACACCACGTCAACGCCTTCAAGCTTGGACAAAATTTCCTCTTCGCCGTCGTTTCTGTCGATGCTTACAAAATCTGTAAACGTCTTAGTTAAACGCGAACCGACAAACCCGCTCGCTCCCGTAATTGCCACTTTCATGTCACACCTCCATTATTTTACAAAGTATAGCCCCGTTTGCGTTAATTTGGTAGTGGCTTTTTGTCGTTTCGCCCAGATAAATATAAAATTCTTTTTAAGTCACTCGATATTATCGAAGGAACGCTGTGTGAGGCTCCAAAATGCGTGGTAAGTTTGATTTGTACGTTTTTATGAGTTTCGTTCATTCGACTTACAACGTTTGGTATGTCCACAACTACGTGTTTGCCGCTGTTTAAAAAATATGGATAGACGTATATTTCATCCATATGGTAAGCGCTCATTTTTTCAATCGTCATTTCAATCGAAGGATTCGCAAATTCCAAAAAAGCGTATTTTACTTCATCAAAATCCATTATGTTGTCCAATCTTATTTGTTCAACAAGTTGTATGAACTCCTCATTCGACTGAGCCCTTTTGCTTCCATGGGCGACGATGATTATTCCTATTTTTTTTCTCATTACCCGACTCCTTCGTACTAAAGTTTTAAAATTTCCATAGCCTGAGTCATATCTTTGTCCCCTCTTCCCGAGAGGCTAATTATGATGGTTTTCCCCTCTATGTCGGCGTGTGGAATCTTTTTTAGATACGCGATGGCGTGCGCGCTCTCAAAAGCGGGAACGATTCCCTCCGCTCTGCTTAACCAGACAAAAGCTTCCATCGCTTCGTCGTCCGTTACGGAATCGTACATGACTTTTCCCCGCTCCATCAAGTAGGAGTGTTCGGGTCCAATTCCCGGATAATCAAGTCCCGCGGATATGGAGTGAGCTTCGTCTATCTGCCCATCTTCGCTTTGGAGTAAATAGCTCAGTTGTCCATGTAAAATTCCAGGACGTCCGAGCGCCAAACTCGCTCCATGCTTGCCGCTTTTAAGCCCATGACCGCCCGCTTCTATGCCTATGCATTGCGTTTTGTCTTCGTTGATGAAGTGCGCGAACATTCCAAGAGCGTTGCTTCCTCCGCCGATGCACGCCACAACCATGTCTGGCATCGCTCCCGTTTTTTCTAAAATCTGTTCTTTAGCCTCTTTGGAGATTATCGCTTGAAAATCTCGCACCATTAGAGGATAAGGATGCGGGCCCGCCGCCGTTCCTATGACGTAGTAAGTGTCTCTCGCGTTTGTGACCCAGTGGCGAATCGCTTCGTTCATGGCGTCTTTGAGGGTTTTGCTTCCACTCTCGACCGCATGCACTTTCGCGCCTAAAAGCTTCATGCGAAAGACGTTGAGTTCTTGACGCGCGACGTCTTTGGCGCCCATAAAAACTTCGCATTCAAGACCCATAAGCGCCGCGACCGTAGCCGAAGCGACCCCATGTTGTCCCGCTCCCGTCTCCGCTATGATTTTTGTTTTGCCCATGCGTTTTGCAAGCAAACCTTGCGCTATGGTGTTGTTTATTTTATGCGCGCCTGTATGGTTTAAATCCTCGCGTTTGAGATAAATCTCAGCGCCAAGCTCTTTAGAGAGAGTATCGGCTCTGTAAAGCGGCGATGGACGTCCGACGTACTCTCGTAAATAGTAGTTGACTTGTGACCAAAACTCTTTATCAAAACGAATTTTTTTGTACTCCGCGTCTAGTTCTAGGAGAGCGGGCATAAGCGTCTCGGGAACGAACCTTCCACCAAAGATTCCAAAATGACCGCGTTCGTCAGGGTCAAAGTCAAAAGCCGTAGGTATGTAATCTTGCATTGTTTTACCTTTTTATTTGAGTAGGATTTTTTGAAATCGTCTCATACGCGCCTCTGCCCATAAAAAGCGTTGGAGAGACGTCTTTGTTCTGTTTATTGTGAATGAGATTGACGTCTGCTATAAAAACGTCATGGTCTCCGTAATTGAGCACGTCGATGACGCAACACTCATAAATCATATACGCTTCTTCTATGAGCGTTGCGTTGGCGCCTTTTTTTTCGCTAAGACCGCTCTCTTTAAACTTGTTAACGCCTCTTCCATGAATGGCGCCAGTTATTTGATGCGCTTGGACAAAAGAGTGATCCAAAAAATTTAGAGCGAACTCTCTATGTTTGAGCAACAACTCGTGGCTATAGTTTTCGTCACGAACGCAGATGGCGTAACGAAAAGGCTCTTTGGAAATTGGAGTGTGCCAAGAGAGTGGCATTATGTTGTCCGCGCATGTGAGCAAAACGGTTGGCCTTGGTTGCGCGTGGCAAGTTTCGTCTAATTTTGTCGTTGTTGAAAACATACTCTCTTCCTCAAATATTATAGATTTTCATCTTGCGTAGCCAGTGTTTTTAGGCGAGTTTTCATCATAACCAAGAAGTTTCAAAACGCTTTTTTTATTCATCTTTCTCGAAAAGTCCATGGCTGTAAGACCTTTTCTATCCAAGGCGTTTTTATCCGCGCCTTTGTCGAGTAGCAGTTTTACTATCTCGTTGCGCCCATAACACGCGGCGCACATCAAAGGAGTAAAACCGCTTTTGCGCCCTGTTTTGTTTACGTCTACGCCTTTGTCTAAAAGGTAGTTCACCATAACGACGTTGTTGTACGTAATGGCCATGTCGAACACGCTCACGCCCTCATCGTCAAGCGAGTATATGTCTGAGCCGCTTTGCATAAGCATGGAAAGCACCTTGAAATCGCAATGACTCCTTATGGCGTACATAAGCACGCTCTCGCCAGACTCATTAGCCTCATTCACGTCTTCGCCATTTTGAACCAACTCTTGCAGTTTCAAATAATCGTTGTTTTTTAAATGTTCTATCCAAGCATTCATCTAAAATCCCCTTAATTGGAATATATAAGCGCCATTTTATACAATAAGCAAAAATATTGGTATGTCTATTTTGTCAATTAATTTATTGTTTTGTCCAGATAAGTTTTTTTTCTTCGTAACCAAATTGTGGCATCTGCGAAAGAATGTTTTGTTTTACTCGTTCGTCTAAAATCTTTGTTCGAGAGAGTATCCAAAAGTATTTTCGCGATGGCTCGCCGATTACGGCGTACGTATAATTTTCATCAAGAGCAAGAACCCAGTAGTCTCCATAAAACGGCCAAAAGAAACTCACTTTCAATTTTGAGTTTGTCGCGTCGGTAGCGTAGGCGACGCCTTTTGCCTGAGTGAGAATCCCACCTTCTTTCGTACAACTGTTGAGCACCTGAATCTCACCGTTTTCTTTGAGAGAATAGGTAGCGCTAACGTCGGAACAACCAACTTCAAAAGAGTGCTCGTACCTCGCTATTTCATACCATTTGCCGAGATATTTGTTTATCTGCACTCGCTCAACCGTCGCAAGCTCCGGCTTGGGTGAAGAACACGCCGCAAAAATAAGCGCGAGAGCGGCTAAAAATAAGTAACGCATCGTAAATCCTTTAGCGTATTAGAAACTCTTCCAAGTTATTTTTTCCATAACCGACGTTTTCATTGGAGTCTTTTATCTGTTTTGCGATAGTCGCCATGATGGTTTTGACGCCATTGGTTTTTTCAGGGTCCGTAAGTGGTAAAAGTCTCACCGTGAGAGACGATTTTTTTTGGGAGAGTTGCACAAAAAAGTTTTGGTTCTTGCCATTTTCAATCGCCAAAGCCTCAATAAGCGCCGTTTGCTCTGTGGAGTTGATATACTTGTCCATCACCTTAAGCATTCCGCCCTCTATCTTGTTTGCAAAAGCCTGCACCGCTTCGTAAGCTTCTTTTGTCGAGTTTATGTTTTCTAAAACTATGTGTGGCATTTAAAAATCCTTATAATTTTTGATTTAATTATAGAAGATTTTTAGATTTTTTAGTAGCTTCTTTTTGTCGGTTTATATTTATTTGTAAAGTATTCTCGCGATTCCAAAAGCGAAAAGTCCCACCGCCCACTCTTTTAAATCTCTCTCATAGAGTAAAACGAAAACGCCGCCAAGCAAAAAAACGAAAGACGTCGCGTAGGATTTCACCTGCGCGTTTAAATCTTTTTTTATCCACTCAAGCTGGTCGTTTGAGAGCTCCACTCGCAACTCGTCAGAACTTATTTTTTTGATGGCGCTCTTGAAGTCTCTAGCGATAAAGGGAAGATCTTTTATCTCCTCTATCAGCGTTTCGATAATTCCCTCTTTGGCTCCCAAAGCTTTTGGAACGTTTTTTTGCAAAATCGGCAAGATGTCTTTAACGCCGTTAAAGTTTTCTATGTAGGTCGTTCCCAAACCTTCAATGATGGCGCTCACCCGCAAGATGTAAATCGCGTCGCTTGGAAGTTTAAAAGGCAAATCTCTCGTCGATTCAAGCACGTCGAAGGCTAGTTGCTGCATCGACTCGCTGCTCAAGTTGTCGTTTGAAAATATCTCAAACATCTTTGCCGTAAACTCCGCGAGTTGCGCCGTTGGCGCTTCGTAGGCGATGGTTCCGAGCTTTTTGTTCGCCGCGACGTAGCGTTCGTAGTCTTGCTCATGCGCCGCTTTTATCAGCTCTATTATGGCTACTCTCGAGTTGTTTGGCACGGTTTTGACCATACCAAAATCAAGTAAAATCAGTTCGCCCTCTTTGGAAACGAGTAGGTTTCCCGGATGCGGGTCGGCGTGAAAGTAGCCGTTGATGAGCATTTGCGTCGTATAAAAATCGACTAGTTTGGCGATAACGCCTTTAAAGTCGATATTGTTCTCAAAAATGGACTCTTTGTCGTCAAAACGAAAACCCTCTTCGTAGCTCATGACAAGCGCGTCGTCGCTACAAAGCGCCTCGCGAGGAACTGGAAATTTTACGCCGGCGTCTTTATAAACGGATGAGAATTTGAGAAGGTTTTTAAGCTCATGCGTGAGACTCACCTCCTCTTTTATCATCTTTGAAAACTCGCTAACCACCGCTTCTATGGAGTTTTTTGTGTAGCGAGAAAAAAGAGGTTTAAAGAACGCGTTGAAAGAATTTATGATTTTTATATCCGCCATCACCTGAGCGTAAATATTTTTGCGTCTAAGCTTAACCGCCACTTTTTCGTTTTCATGAGTGTAAGCGACGTGCACTTGACCTATCGAAGCGGAGGCTATAGGCGTTTTTTCAAAACTTTTAAAACTATTCTCGTCAAAAGCTCTATTGTAAACTTCTTCAAACTCCGCTTCGTTCATTGGAGGCAAAGAGTCGTGAAGTTCTTTGAGCTCGACTAAATACTCTTTGTCAAAAAAGTCCGAACGAGTCGCCAAAACCTGAGCGAGTTTAATGAAACTCGCCCCCAAATCGACAATTGTCACTTTAAGTCGCAGTGGCGTTAATGGCTTAAAGCCTAAAAAGCTTTCCTTCTTTTTGATTACCAAATAGATGGTCAATAAAAAAGTGAAAACTCCATACACCCGCGATGGCGAGTAGTATCCTAGGCTATTGAGAAAAGAGTTTATTTTAAATCCTCTTTGAGTTTTTGCAGATCCGCTTTTGTAGCGAGACCCAACTCCTCAATCACCTCTTTAAGAGTCGCTTTGAGTTGCTCTTTGAATCTTTTCTCTTCATCTTTGCCTTTTTGCTCGATAGACTCCAAAAAACTCTTTGCGTCCGTGGTTTTGAGCTTTCCTTCTTCTTCAAGCTTTTTGACCTCGGCTTCAACTTTTTCTTTTAAAACCATGGCGGCGCCTATGCCTGTGTAAATTAGATCTTTTAACATTCTCTATCCTTTTTATAATTTTCTTATTGGTTCGGCCGATGGCTTGCCAAAATAGTAACCCTGAGCCAAATCCGCGCCCTCTTTGGCGCAAAACGCAAGCTCTTCCACTCTCTCTATCCCCTCGGCCAAAACGATAATGCCGTTCTCTTTGGCAATCTGGGTTATCGCTCTAAAGATAGATTGATTCACGGCGTTTGTATCGATTCCATCTATAATCGCTCTATCTATTTTAACCACGTTTGGCAAGAGTTTGGCAATCATGTTAAGCGAAGAGTATCCGCTTCCCACGTCGTCCAAAGCCACCATAAAGCCCTGCGATTTATAATAATCCAAGATGCCGCTAAGGTGGTCGAGGTCTTCAACGTAATCGCTCTCTATCACCTCGAAAATAATGTTTTTTGGGTCAAAATTAAGTTGCTGCGCCCACTTGACCGTTGATTTTAAACAGTGTATTGGGTCATAGATGGCAGTCGGTATAAAGTTTATAAAAACTTTTGAATGGATGTTTTTTACCGCCGCGGTTTTGAGCGACGTTTCGCGACACGCCCTATCGAGATAAAAAAGCATGTCTCCCTCTCTCGCCCAGTTAAAAAGCTTATCCGGAGAGATTAGAGAACCATCCTCGTCAACGCCTCTAGCCAAGGATTCATAACCATAGATGGCGTTTGATTTTATATCCACTATTGGCTGAAAATGGGTTGTGAGCGCGCCGTTGTCTATGATGCTCGTCAGCTTCTTCGCGCCCATCAAATCTTTGTACTGCTGCAGCGTTTTGATGCGCGTGAGTTTTGATGGGGTAAACGTTTCGGATATGTCGAGAAAAAGCAAATTTATCGCTTCTCTCTCCATTTTACTCATCAAATTGCTTGCAAACATATCCTCAAGCGTAGTCAAAAAAGAGTCCACGCTCACCCATAAAGTTTGGCTATCTTCACGCTCGTAAGAGAAGTTTTTTTTCTCAAGATACTCCACCATCTTATCGGCGAGTTCGCTTACGCCGCAACTTACAAGAAGGTTCCCGCTTTTATCTTCCACTTGTGGGAGTACGCTACATTTCTGACAACTCATATTTTTTCCTCATCTAAAGAATTATTTTTCTTCCAATTTCTCTTTTGTGATTTTATGTCTAAACGTAAACATTTTATCAAGCTCGTACTCAATGACGAAATCAAATATCGACCCGATGACTCCAAATGGAGCTTTGTACGCAACGACGTCCCTAAGTTCGCAAAATCCATCTTGCTTTTGCGTAAAGATATGCGAGTGTTCCCAAAACGCGAATGGGGATTTTATAGCTAAATCCACCAATAGATTTGGCGATTGGAGTTTGGCTATTTTAACTTCCCACATAATCGTAAGAAAATTCTTCACCGTTTTAAGGCGCAAAACTTCGCCCTCTTTAGGGATGAAACTTTCATTTAAAAGAGTGACTTGAATGTATTTTGGAGATATGACCTTGAGATTTTCCACGTCAAGATGAAAATCAAAAAGCTCTTTAACGTCGCATTTTATAAGCGTCGTTTTTTCATACGTTTTCATCTTGAGGTCCTTTTTAAATTTTAGGCGTTTGCCAAATATCATCATATTCTTTTTGCGTTAATTTCACAAGTTCCAACTCTTCTAAAAATGTATAAAGTTCTCTCCATCGCGTATCGTCGGCTTTGACCTCAATCTCAAAACGAGGAAGCGTGTCTTCGATAATCTTATCCATCAAATCGCTTTTTTTCTCTTTTGAGTAGTCGTAGTACATGCTCGTCGCTTCGATTTTATTTGACTGGATATATTTCGCCATTGCGTTTGTCACTTCGACGAATTTGGCGATGGCTTCGCCTTTTTCATCTAAAACGGTCTGAGTCGTCATAAGTTCTAGCGCTGAAAAGTTTGGATACGGCGATTCAAACTGGTCTATAAAAAGATTCTCAAATCCTTGCAACTCCGCCTCAACGCCTTCAAAGTTGTAAAAACACAACCACGCCCCGTCAAAACTCTCATCTTTTTGCATGTTGGAGATATGCCAAAAATCAGTCTCGACAAACTCTACGTTTTCTCGCTCAATCGTAAAACCGTTTTTCTCGGCGTAACGCTTGATAATCTCAAAACCTATTTTGTTTGTGGTCGGGTTTGAAGCCGGAGTGGTGATTTTAATCTTGGCGTTGGATTTGAGCTTCTCAACTCTATCCGCTCGAACCATCACGCCGCCACGGGTTTCAAAAAAGCAACCAAGCGATTTTATCCCATCAAAATGGTGTTCGTACAAATGCAGCGGTTCGTTTACGTGAATGTCGATTTTTCCCGACTTCAAATCTTCGAAACCGTCATAATGCTCGACTGGTTGGATAATCTCCACGTCAAGCCCCGCCTCTTCGTATTTACCACTTACGACGCCTGCTATAAATGGCAAATGGTCGGGATTCAAAAACCACTCTA
>CALDOC010000571.1 GCA_937914675.1 uncultured Sulfurimonas sp. | reverse complement strand
AGGTTCCCAATCACTCGCCGTAAACACGAAAATAGTGAATCCACATTTCTTAAAAGATTTAGTGATTTTTTCCACTCTTGACGGCAAGATAGTTATCGTAAACTCAAAGTTGAAAAAGAAACTCAGAACGGTGATAGTCTCCGCGGAAGACAACTTCAACAACGTCATTTATTTTAACATGGTTGACAACAAAATCATCGCGGCTACCGGTTATAAAATTTTATCCATGTCGGATAAAGAAATACGAGCGCAATATGAAATAAGAAACATCGTATACGACGGAAAAAATATTTTCGTCGCGACAAAGCAGGGCGAAGTCGTGTCTCTCACTCCCAATCTTGAAGTAAACGCGAAGATTAAGTTTCCCTTCGCTCACTTTCTTGGAATGATTTCGGACGAGGACAAACTTTACATCTTGGAAAGAGCGGGCTACGTTATCGTTCTTGACAAAAACATGGTCGACTACACCGTGCATGAAGCGGACGTTTCGGATGGTTTCATCTTTGTGGGCGACAAAGAGTTTTATATAAACGACGAGAAGATATTAATCAAACAATGTCAAACGAGTTAGAAGCGTTTTTTGAGTACGTTAGCGTCACAAAGGCGCTGAGCTCTAAAAGCGTTGAGGCCTACATGAGCGATCTTCAAAGCTTGGAAACGGCGTTAAACAAACCAATCATAACGATTGACTCGGCGAAAGTTTTTTCAATTCTTTCGACGTATAAAAACAAACGCACGCTCAACAGAAAGCTCTCCTCGGTGAACGCTTTTTTCGATTTTTGCCATAAACGTCAATTTAATGACGAAAAAATAAAATTGAGACTCTCCAAAATACCAAAGCTTTTGCCAAAATTTCTTTCCTTCAGCGAGATACAAAATTCGCTTAAACTTATAGACGCGAGCGCTTGGATAGGCATGCGCGACTACGCGCTTATATTGTTTCTTTACGCGACGGGAGCCAGAATAAGCGAGTGTTTGGAGCTTGAACGAGGCGACATTGACGGGGAGTGGTTGCACATCAGACACGCGAAAGGCGAAAAAGAGCGAATCGTCCCCATAGCGAAGGTGGCGATCGAAGCCATAAACAAATATTTAAACGCGTATCCATACGACAAGAGTTTTATATGGTCGAATTACAAAGGTGGCAAACTGAGCAGAATTTCCGCCTATAAAATTACGCAAAAATATCTTGGAGTCTCTCCCCACGTTCTTCGTCACTCTTACGCCACCTCTCTTATATCGGGAGGAGCCGATTTGAGGGTGGTTCAAGAACTTTTGGGACACGCTTCGCTTTTGACGACGCAGATATACACCCACGTGCAAAAGCAGGATTTAAAAGAGACTGTGGAAGTATGTCATCCCATGACTAAGGAGACTTTATGAGTGAAGTAAAAAACAAAATATTTTCATTCGCGTTTTTGGACTCGCTTTTCTTTACGCAAAACAAGTGGCACGAACATGGCGTTTTTTTTCACACCCTGAGAGTGACTTATTACGTACTAAAGGCTGGCGAGTTTAAATTTTTCGCGGCGGGACTTTTTCATCACCTGGGCCAGCCATTCTCCGGCCTTAAAAAA
>CALDOC010000570.1 GCA_937914675.1 uncultured Sulfurimonas sp. | reverse complement strand
CATTTAAGTCTATTCCGTCAAGTATTGCGGGGTTGTGAGTCGTTAAAAATATCTGCTTATCGTATTTTTTTGCCAAATCTGTTAAAATCGTCATGAGCTTTGTACAAAGCTTAGGATTTAAGGAAGCGTCTATGTTATCTATGGCAAAAGCTTTTGGTGTCTCTTTTGCCACCATAAGAGTAATGTAAAAAAGTATAAATAAAAATCCTTCGTTTGCGCTTCTTTGGTCAAACTCTTGGTATAAATATTTATCTTTTATAATGATTTTGTTTTCATTTGATTTTAAATCTTTCAGTATCTTTATGTCTTCAAACCAGTTAAAGAGTTGCAATGATTTTATAATGGTTTCAATATGAGTTTTATCTTCATAGTTGTTTATTACTTTTAGAAGTTTTAGTAAGCCTTCACCATTTATTCCTAAAGGTTGAATTTGCCCCTCTTTTTCAAAAACTCTAAGAGCTGTATTTTCTGGGGAATAGATTATAAAAATGTCGATTAAACTATTATGGAAATTTTTTATTAATTTGTCTATAACCTGACTTACATTCATATTAAATTCTTTCGCATAATTTTCAATTTCCTCCGCAATATCAGATGTAAGTTCTAGATCAACCGTCTCTCCGGATTGAACTATTTCCCATTTTGAATATTCTGCATTATTATTTGAAAAAACATACTTATTTGAATGATTACTTGTATGAGAAATGGTTATTGCAATATTTTTATTTATATCTTTATTATCAAAAGCACTTCGCATAAAATTAGGCTCAGTAACTCGTATTCCACGAGAAACTAAAAATTCATTATCCAATTTATTAGAATCACTCGCCGAAACAAAAACAAGCGCTTCAAGCAGATTGCTCTTACCCGAACCATTTTCACCAATAAAAAGATTCACCCTGCCAACTTCTATCTCTAAGTCATAAATTGATTTAAAATTTTTAATATGAATTTTTTCTATCATTTTTTCTTCTTTATATTATTTTCTAAACATTATATCAAAAACCATCTTTCTCAAAATCTTTTCATTTTTACAAGATAAAATTAAACAAATAACCGACGCCAATCACGCCCAATCCCACAATGCCAAAAAAAGTGGCTATGAGTTTTACATGAAGTATCTTTTTGAGTATCATCGCCTCTGGCAGGCTCAGAGCCGTAACCGCCATCATGAACGAGAGAGCGGTTCCAAGCAACATGCCTTTGCCTGTGAGCACTTCAACGAGGGGCATCACTCCCGCCGCGTTGGAGTACATCGGGATTCCCATGATTACCGCCACCAAAACCGCGAAGGGATTTTGGGCTCCCGCGTACTCGGCTATGAAATCGGCTGGAACGTAACCATGAATGAGCGCTCCCACTCCAACTCCCACCAAAACGTAAAGATAAATTTCTTTGAAAATATCTCTAGTGTACTCGTAGGCTTCTTTGACTCTTTCTTTGAACGTCAGCGTTATCTTCACCTCGTCCAACTCCCCTTGCATCGGTTTCACGTCCATGAGAACGTATCTCTCCATCTTCAAGCCGCCTATGAGAAAGCCGCCGACTATGGCGACCAAGAGGCCAAAACCTATGTAAATCGCCGTGACTTTCCAACCAAACAGACCAAATAAAAGCGCGATGGCGATTTCGTTGTTCATAGGCGAACTAATCAAAAAAGAAAAAGTCACTCCGATGGGGATTCTCGCTTGGATGAAACCCAAAAAAAGCGGAATGGCGCTGCAACTGCAAAAGGGTGTGATTACTCCAAAAAGAGCCGCCAACACGTTTCCATAGAGTTGCGACTTACCTTGGAGATGCGCGCGAACGTACTCGGTGTTGAAGTGGGTTCTCAGGTAGGAAACAACGAAAATGATGGTGATAAGCAAAAACCATATTTTTATAGTGTCATATATAAAAAAATTTATGGCTTCGCCAAGATCTCCTTGTAAACGCAATACGTCGTTTGTAAGATAATCAACGCTTTCTTTCCACATGATGTTTCCTTCTTAAAATTGTAAATACGCCTGATACGTAAAATAAACGCCGAACGCCAAAAGCGCTAACGCGAACGTTTTGTTGATGGCGTTTGAGAGATTTCCGATGGTGGCGTTTGAAGCGACGCTTTGAGCGAAACCGACGGAAACTC
>CALDOC010000569.1 GCA_937914675.1 uncultured Sulfurimonas sp. | reverse complement strand
CATTTAAGTCTATTCCGTCAAGTATTGCGGGGTTGTGAGTCGTTAAAAATATCTGTTTGTCGTATTTTATTGCCAACTCTGTTAAAATCGTCATGAGTTTTGTACATAATTTAGGATTTAAAGAAGCGTCTATGTTGTCAATGGCGAAAGCTTTTGGCGTCTCTTTTGCCACAATGAGAGTGATGTAAAAGAGTATAAATAAAAATCCCTCATTTGCGCTTCTTTGGTCAAACTCTTGATATAGGTATTTGTCTTTTATAACTATTTTATTTTCGTTTGATTTTAAATCTGTTGGTATTTTAATCTCTTCAAACCAGTTAAAAAGTTGCAATGATTTTATAACAGTTTGAATATATGTTTTATCGTCATAATTGTTGATTACTTTTAAAAGTTTCAGTAAGCCTTCACCATTTATCCCTAATGGTTGAATTTGCCCCTCTTTTTCAAAAACTCTGAGTGCTGTGTTTTCTGGTGAAAATATGATGAAGTTTTCAAATTTATGCTTAGGAGTTTCTGATACATTTAAAAGGAATTTTTGTATGTAAGAATTTCCATTTTTAATTTTCTTTTTTTCTTCTGTTGACATATTCTTAAATTGTGGATATTCATCTCTAAGAATAGAATGATGATCTATCCAATTTGAATAGATAGTATTCTCATTGTACAGTAGGTATGTGTTTGAACCTTTATTAAAAAAAATATCTATTGATATTTCATCATTTTTATTTTCTTCCTTAAATGCACTCCTCATTAAAGTAGGTTCTGGTACCCTAAGTCCACGAGAAACCAAAAATTCATTATCCAATTTATTAGAATCACTCGCCGAAACAAAAACAAGCGCTTCAAGCAGATTGCTCTTACCCGAACCATTTTCACCAATAAAAAGATTCACCCTGCCAACTTCTATCTCTAAGTCATAAATTGATTTAAAATTTTTAATATGAATTTTTTCTATCATTTTTTCTTCTTTATATTATTTTCTAAACATTATATCAAAAACCATCTTTCTCAAAATCTTTTCATTTTTACAAGATAAAATTAAACAAATAACCGACGCCAATCACGCCCAATCCCACAATGCCAAAAAAAGTGGCTATGAGTTTTACATGAAGTATCTTTTTGAGTATCATCGCCTCTGGCAGGCTCAGAGCCGTAACCGCCATCATGAACGAGAGAGCGGTTCCAAGCAACATGCCTTTGCCTGTGAGCACTTCAACGAGGGGCATCACTCCCGCCGCGTTGGAGTACATCGGGATTCCCATGATTACCGCCACCAAAACCGCGAAGGGATTTTGGGCTCCCGCGTACTCGGCTATGAAATCGGCTGGAACGTAACCATGAATGAGCGCTCCCACTCCAACTCCCACCAAAACGTAAAGATAAATTTCTTTGAAAATATCTCTAGTGTACTCGTAGGCTTCTTTAGCTCTCTCTTTCGCCGTTAAAGTTATTTTGACTTCATCCAATTCGCCTTGCATCGGTTTCACGTCCATGAGAACGTATCTCTCCATGTTTAATCTTCCAATGACAAATCCGCCAACTATGGCGACCAACAAACCAAAACCTATGTATATCGCCGTGACTTTCCAACCAAACAGACCAAACAAAAGCGCGATGGCGATTTCGTTGTTCATGGGCGAACTAATCAAAAAAGAGAAGGTCACTCCGATGGGGATTCTCGCTTGGATGAACCCCAAAAAAAGAGGAATGGCGCTACAACTGCAAAAAGGAGTGATTACGCCAAAAAGAGCCGCCAAAACATTTCCATAGAGTTGTGATTTGCCTTGGAGATGGGCGCGAACGTACTCGGTGTTGAAGTGGGTTCTTAAATAAGAAACGACAAAAATTATGGTGATAAGCAAAAACCATATTTTTATAGCGTCATAGATAAAAAAGTTTATAGCTTCGCCAAGAGGTCCTTGCAATTGTAATATGTCGTTTGTAAGATAATCAACGCTTTCTTTCCACATGATGGTTTCCTTTTTATAATTGCAAATACGCCTGATACGTAAAATAAACTCCAAACGCCAAAAGCATTAACGCGAATGTTTTGTTTATGATGTTTGACAGATTTCCGATGGTGGCGTTTGAAGCGACGCTTTGAGCGAAACCGACGGAAACTC
>CALDOC010000568.1 GCA_937914675.1 uncultured Sulfurimonas sp. | reverse complement strand
TGTTTATGTCCAATTTACATGATATGTAAAGATTGCTACCGTCAAAATTTGGAAAGAACTGAAACTTCATGGACTTTGCCGTAATCACCGTAAATATCGGAATAAGAATTAGAAACGTCACCAAAAAAGTTTTTTTATAATGAATGTGAAATGAGAGCAGTTTTTCATAGCCGTTTTGAAAACCCGTCCAATCGACTAAGTTGTCACTCTTTTTTAGCAGCTCTTTGGCATGAAGAGGCAAAAAGAAAAAGCTCTCTATTAGCGAACCAAGAAGTATCATAACGACGACAATGGGCACTAAGATAAGAAAGAGCGCGATTTCTCCTTGCATTAAAAACATAGGCAAAAACGCCGCCGCCGTAGTAATTGTCGCCAAAGAAACGGGCAGTATCATCTCCACCATGCCCACTACGGACGCCTCTTTTACGTCCATGCCTTCGTCTATGTGACGCTGTATGTTTTCACTGACGACTATCGCGTCGTCAACGACGATTCCTATGACGATAAGCGCGCCTAAGAGTGAAACAATGTTTATGGAGTAACCCATGTAATATATGAACAACAATCCTATGATAAAAGAGAAAGGAATTCCCATAACCACGATAATCGCTATGCGAAGATTTATAAGTATATAGAGAGATAAAAAGACGAGAACAAGGCCAAACATAAGGTTCGATATGACTGTGTCCAAACGCTCTTTAATGGGTTTGGAACTATCTTCATAGAAATTAAAAATAACGCCGTCATAATTTTTTGACATCTTTTCCACTTGACTTCTCAACTCTGGAGAGAGCGTTAACGCGTTTCCTTTTTCGCTCTTTGAGATAACGAGAGTAAGAGTGGAATTGGTGTTGAACGAAGCCAACGTATTCGTCTGCGGATAGAGTATCTCCACTTTGGCAATGTCGCCGAGTTTTACGAATTTGGAATCGATTTCCAAGATGCTCTCTTCCCAATCATGAGCGTCGGTTTTTCCATTTACCGTAGAGATGAAAACAAAATCGCCCTTCTCTTCAATGTTTCCAATTGGAAAGATGTAAGAAAGGTTCGATACCGCGCTCACGACGCTAGAGGGGTTTAGTCCATACGCCAAAACGGCCTGTGACTTAATCTTTATGGACAACTCTTGGTCGGAGTCGCCTCGGATGGAGATGTCGCTAATGTCTTTAATTTTTGAGAGTTTGGATTTTATCTCTTTGGCAACCTCGGTAAGCTCGCCGCGAGAGAGTTTGTTTGAAGATACAGATAGCTTTACGAGAGCCTTGTTCTTATCGATGATTGTAGCCGTTGGTTCGTTCATGTCCGATGGCAAATATTGTTTAGAGAGCGCGATTGAGTCTTTTACGTTGTTTAAAACGTTCATTTTGTTCGCGTTTTCATTCAACGTCAAAATCATTGTAAACACGCCCGGAGCTATCGTCGTTTCCGTTTTGTCGATTCCGTTAATATTGCTAACGCCGTCTTCGATGTCTCGAACCGCCATTTTGTCCATGTTCGCGGCGCTTGTTCCCGAGTACGAGCCACGTACGCTTATTTTGTCTAGCTCGACTACGGGAAAAACCTCTTTTGGAATGTTAACGTAGGCGTTAACGCCTAAATACAATAAAAAGAGTAAAAGAGCGTAATTGAGCCTGCTGTTGTTTATAAAATATTCTAAAAATTTAATCATATTGTTTTGTTCCCATAATTTCGAATGTTTCACCTATCTCAGTCTTCACTTCCTGCTCCAATAATAGATAATCCAATTTATATTTTAAAAGTTTTTTCTTTATTTCCAAGGTGTAGATTTCTCTTTGATTCACCATAAACAAATTACTTAAACCCAAACTATATTTTTTATTTTCCGCCTCTTCCAACTTCTCGACCAATACGATTTCATCCTTCGCGCTTGCCATGTTGCTACTAAGATTATGTAGGGAGTTGAGAAAATTTGTGACGTTCGCTTTGATGTTCATTATGTTTTTTTCTTTGTCGTTTTGAATGTTTTTAACGCTTTTTTCATTTTCCACGTATTTTGCTTCATACTTTCTTCTCTCAATTGGAAAGTCCATGTCCAACGCGATTTTAAAACCATTTTCATATTTAAAGTCATGCGCGCCATATAACGAAACGTTGAGCTTTGGATATTTTAAAGTATTCGTCTGTCGCTGATTTAAATTTATTTTTTTTATTTCATAATCAAACGTTTTCAAATCAGGTCTATTTTCAAGCGCGACGTCTATGGCGCTATCCACGTTTAAAACGTTCTCCTCTATCTCATTCATTGAAGGAAGTTCATAGAGCTCTTCAAACGCCTCTTTGGAAATATTTAAGTATTTTACGAAATCTACCAACAACGTAGAAAAGTCGTTGCTTTGAGAGATGATTCTTTGCGTTCTGTTGATGATTTGTTGTTCAACTTCCAAAAGAGAAATGTCTGGCTCCGTGCCCGCTTTTACTCTTTTTTGTATGATGACTTTGCGTTTTTTCGCTCTAAAAAGCAACTCGTTTTCCAAGTTCAAAATTGATTTTGAATATAAAAGTTTATTGTACGTCGTAAGAATCTTAAAATACAAAAGGCGTAAATTGTCTTTAGATTTATAGTTAAATTTCACGTTGTCCAAAGTGGCTAAATTAAGATTGAGTTTTCGTTGGCTCATGTCGTTTAGCACGGAAAATACCGGAATCTTCACAGCGACGATGGCCTCCCCTTCACTACTTGTTTTGATATTGTTGTACTCTTGCGTGCCTTGGGCTTTTCTATATCCCATGCTAAATTCCATGCCGTTTTCAAGCGGTTTTTCCAACGAAGCGTTAAAATATTCGCCATCGCTCGCCGGATAATCTTTTTTGTCGTATTTCGCCAATAGCTTCGCGTCAAAATCTCCTAAGTAGTATTTTTCTTTCTCCTTATAAATATACTCTTGGCCAATGGCCTCGTACACGTAAGGATTGTCTTGCGTCAAATAGGAAGTTATTTTGTCTACGCCAAACAACGCCTTTGCGTCAAGCAGACTCCATGAGAGAAGTAGAACGAGAAGAAGCGTTAACTTCATAAATGATCCGCGATGACGGGCGTGACCATTTTAGGAGGAAGGGCGTTCATAAGTCTCCATATTTGGTACCAAACGGGGACTGTATCAAGTCTTATCCACACGTTGGCTTGCGTTCCTATTCTTAGAGCGTTTGCCCTTGGCCATGGCTCCTTTGAGTCTTCGACTATTTGGGCGTAATAAAAACCTTTTTCATAAGAGCTCGATTCCACTTTTTTAATAACGCCGCCAAAAGTTCCAAACTTAATCTTCGGCCAACCAGCTATCTGCAACGCGGGCCAACCATAAAACATGATTCTAGCTTGCAAGCCCTCTTTAATTAAAGGCATGTTAAAACCAGACACTCTAAGTAAAACCGATTTTGTAGACACTTTTGGAGAAAAATAGATAATCTCTTCGCCTTTTTTTATGTACTTGTTTTTGTCGTTTTGGTATATTCTCACGACATGTCCGTCTTTCTCGGCCATGACTTCTCCGCTTGAGTATCTAGCGATGTTTGAGGATTGTCCTTGTATCTCTTGTTGTAACGTTTTTAAGCCATTACGAGCTATTAAGATGTTGTTGTCCAATGATTTTATCTTATTTTGGCTCTCTTTTAAGAATTTGATTTTGTCATTTTTAATGATGTTTACGTTTTTATTTTCTATCTCTATCTCCACGTAAACGTTTTCAAGTTCCATTTTTGCTTTAACGTAAACGTTTTCTCTCTCTTGGAGTTTATTTTTTGATTCTATGCCGTCTTCGTACAACAAACCGACTCTCTCATAACTCGCTTTTGTTATCTCGGCGTTTTTTTCCAAAGCGAGTTTTTTTAAAAAAAGACTTTTTATTTTGTCTTTCGTTTGACTCAGTTTTTGATTATAAACTTCCAATCCCACAAGACTGTACTCTTTCGCATTGTCTCTTTGACGCGTTAAATTTTTTATCTGAATCTCAGAATTTTCATATTTGTCTTTAGTGGCGTTTTGGATGATTTGCAGCTTTTGCAAATAATTTTTGTCTAAATCAACCATTTTAAACAACTTTGTTCCTTTTGTTACAAACTCGTTTTCACTCACGTAAAACTCTTCTATAAAACCATCCATGGTGGAGAGCACTTGGTAGTCTCTCTGGCTTGGATCGTAGGCGGTCACGACGCCTTCGCCTTTTACCGTTTGTTGCCAAGGCAAAAATAAAATGAGCACAAGAAAGACAAAAATGATGGCGGTAAAAAGCCAAATCTTTTTTATGATGGGATTGGGTTCGACTTTTTCTATGGAAGTGAACTTGTAACTAGACATCCGCGTTCTCGCTCAAGGTCATTGACAATTTGTCCACTTTATAAAAACCTTCCACCATGTCGTATATGTAATCCACCTGTTTCATAAATCCTTTTAACGCGTTGGTTATGGAAACGATCACGATTTCCGCCGCGACAAACTCGCCAATGGGAAGCATTCCATCTATTACCAAGTAGCCTCCAATGATTAAAAAGCTACTAAAGATGGCTCCCTCTAAAAAATAGGTCAAGGACAACTGGCGTATGATAATTTTAAAAATCCTCTCTCTCGCCTCAATGAACCTTGTCAAATAACCATCAAACTCTTCTAAAATTTCATAGTCGCTCTCTTCTTTGTAAGGAATGTGCTGTAGATAGTAGATGGAACTGTGTTTAGCGTCTGAACGATCGACGGCGTACGAAAAGCCATGGCGACCCAAAACCGAAAGTAAAAATAGAAATAGTAGGAAAAAGAACACGCCAAATCCAAACAATAAAGGGTCAAAAGCTAAAAGCAACAGTAAACTTACAAGGACTTTGACAACCAATCCCGTGCCATCGAGTAAAATGATGGGAAAGATTTTCTGTATCGCGCTAATGTCAAAAAAGTAGTTCATGTATTTGTCAATGGAGTGCTTTTTATCGGCTGAGGAGTTTTTGAGACGCGTCGCCATCTCCGCGATTTTGATCGCCGTGCTTACAAAAACCTTCTGTTGAAATTTCTCTATGATGTACTCTTTCATCACCTGCAAAAGCGTTGTCAAAACAAAGATGACTATGACCACCGAACCCAATACGAATACGGAGATGGTCGCATGCGCGAGAACGCTGTTTATAACGAATGAAGAGGCCAAGGGAATCGATAAAACCAAAATAGCTTCGATGACGGAATAATAAAGAAGATAAAAAATGTTTTTCTTATCTTCTTTGATGATTTGTTTTATACTAGATATGACTTTTTTCTTAATGTCCATTAAAAGCGATTCCTTAATAAACTATTTCAATGAAAAAACGGTCTATCTCTATATTTTTTGTGAATTATACACACAATTAAAAAATAGATACGAAATTTTATAACAGCGATTTTATAACGTTGCTAACGCCTTGATGCAAATTGTAGTTTGCGATTGGAAAATCAAGATTTTCATGCTCAAGATTGACGGTGTAACGGCTCAAATAAGCCCCCAAAATTTTCAAATCAATGTTTTTGTACTCTTTGCGTTGAGCGCTATCGAGCTTCGTTCTTAAAAGTTCTCCCGCTTCATTTGACTTTTGAATGGTAAAAGCTAAAGTCTTAAGGCTCAAAAAATCGCTCCAATCCAAAAACAATTCAGGAGTCAACTCCCGTACAAATTTTCCCTGTGGGTCAAAAAGCGTTTTATTGTCTCTCAAAGGAATCAACACGCTGAGTATCGCCGTAGAAAAGGGAACCACTTTATCCGACCAAAAAGGAGATTCATTTCTTGTTTGAAGCTCTTGAGATATTTCTAAAGCAATGGCTTCAACGTTTGCAGTTTTAAATAATTCATAAGTTTCTTGTTTCATGATGGGATATCCTCTATTTTTTTGCAATCATACACTTTTACTATATATTTTGGCTTTTTAAAATAAATACGTTGTGAAACTAAGTTTAAGTTACATTGCTCTCAAAACGTTCATTGGTCTAAACTATAAACCTCATCCAAGACCTCTAAAAACGTTGCAAGCGAAAATGGTTTTTCCAAGATAAAATCCGCTCCATTTTTTTTAGCTTCTTCCACTTCAAAGCCTTCGCGAAACGCCGTAATTACAATAATCACTTGATTTGGATTGAGCGTTTTTATATTTCTTACGAGTTCCGAACCGCTCATATTTGGCATTTGCAAATCTGTAACGACTAGGCTAAAGGGGTTTTTTTGATAAAGCTCCCATCCTTTGAAGCCATCGTTTGCCGTCATAACTCGCTTAGAAAGGTATTTCATGATTTTTTCCATCGGCTGGAGAACCATTACTTCATCTTCAACTATAAGAATTGAAAAGTTCTCGTTTTGACTATATTTTTCTAATTTATCTTTTAACATAATCGCATCCTTTATATATATTTTTCATGGCCTTAGGCAACCGAAATTTTTTTCATGACGTATCCAAAACCACGAATGTTTTGAAGCAAATCTTCTTTTAATTTTGTTCGCACCCTGTTTACGAGCGAACGGATTGTGGACGCTTCAACGTACTCTCCGTCCCATATAAACGATTGAATGCTTTCATCGGTCATTATTTGTCCAATGTTACTAATAAATAGCACGAGCAAAGAGTGCTCGCGTTTTGTAAAAGTTTGAATTATATCATCATAATACAAAATATTTTTTTCATTGTCAAATTTATAGCGCTCGCTCAGCTGCACGATGGGATTTTGCTTTTCTTCCGCTTTGTTTAGATTGTTAAAAGTGAGACGTTCCACCCGTATTTGAAGCTCTTTTAAATTAAACGGTTTTTTAAGATAATCGCTACAACCCAACTCAAACGCGTTGGATATGTTGTCTATGTCGTTATACGCGCTTATGATGACTTTTGGTATGATTGGATATTTGGCCGCTATCACTTTGAGACATTCCAATCCACCGATTAAAGGCGTATTGACGTCCAATATGTATAAATCGTGTTCTTTGTCTTCTATGGCGTTTAAAACGTCCACTCCATTGTCGTAGTGGTCCACCAAATGACCAGACGCAAGAAGAAAAGTTCGGATAGCTTGCGAGAGCAAAAATTCATCTTCGAGTAGTAATATTTTCATTTTTCGTCCAAGTTAATTAATTCTCGTATTATAGAGTCTTTGCGTTGCAAGTTAGTTTCATTTTTGAAAACGTATCTAAATGAAGTTCCTCTTAGCGCGCTCGACGTTACTTCTACGCTAACGTTTTCCTCTTTGCAAATCTGCCCAACAATGCTCAAACCAAGACCATATCCGCCTTTTTGCTCAGATTCTCTATAGTAGCGCTCAAATATTTTTTTAGTGTCGCCAATTACTGGGCCATAATTTCTAACCTCAAAAAAAATATTTTCTTTTTGCAAACCAATGGTGACGCCTATCGCGCTGTGTCTCTTAGAGTACTTGATGGCGTTTGACAAAGTGTTGTCGACGACGCGAGACAATTTAAGTTCTGAAAAATAAACGCTTGGAAGATTTGAACTGCCAACCCTAAGAGAAAACGAGAGTTGGTTCACTTGAGCGATGCAATTAAAATAATTCACCCTCTCTTTGATAAAAGTGACTGGATTTATATCTGTTTTCATCTCCATGCCACGATCTTTTTTCATAAGATAGGTCATGTCCTCATAGCTGTTTTGTATGATTCTCGCACCCGCTTCTATGGAATCAAGGTGAACGTTGTTGATCTCTTTTAGACGTAAAAGGTCTACGTTGGTTATGATGACGGCAAGAGGCGTATGGATTTCATGAATCGCGTTTTTAAGAAACTGGTCTTGTTCGGCCAAAAGTTGCGCAGTGTACTTTTGTGAATCTTCTAAAAGATTTCTACTCTTTTTGAGCTCTAAATCATAATCGATTTGTTGTAGTAGAACAATTAAAGCGTTCAAAAGTTCTTCTTGGCTAATGGGTTTTAAAACAAATCTATCAATGCCGCATCGAATGGACTCGATAAACACGTTTCTAT
>CALDOC010000567.1 GCA_937914675.1 uncultured Sulfurimonas sp. | reverse complement strand
CCAAGGGAAAAAGCGAAAACAAAGGCGACTAAAACTCCTAAAACTTGTACGTATATGAAGTCAAGTCTTGTAACGTCGTTTGGCAAAGCGGCGAAAATTCCAACTGCTATGGTTCCCCAAGCGCCTGCGAAACCATGAACTCCGACTACGCTAAGAGGATCGTCTATCTTAAACTTTTTAAGAATGAGGGAATCGAAAAAATACATGACGAATACAGAGACGAGACCTACGAAGGCGGAGGTTCTCGTGTCAAATTGATCACATCCGGCGGTTACGCCGACAAGTCCGGCAATCACCCCAAAAGCGAAAATTTCCACGCCTACTTTTTCTTTATTGATTAAACTAATCAACCAACCGCCAAAACCACCAAAAGCGGCTGCGATGGTGGTGTTTAAAAGTATGGAAGTTACTTGAGGCTCAAATCTTAGAAGACTGCCGCCATTAAAACCAAACCAAGCGAAAAAGAGGATGAAGACGCCAAAAACGACAAAGTTGTGATTACTCGGAGCGAAGCGTTTAACCTTGCCATTTTTAAATTTACCCAGACGAGGACCAAGCGCAATAGCTCCGGCGAGTCCTATCCAAGCGCCTATGGAATGCACTACCGTCGAGCCCGCAAAGTCGACAAAACCAAGTTGTTTCAGCCAGCCATTATCAGACCAAGCCCAGTGCCCAAAGATGGGATAGATGAGAGAAGTGACTACAATCGTGACAATGACGTAAGCGTTAAATTTTATCCGCTCCGCCACTGCGCCAGAGATAATGGTCGCGGCTGTCGCCGCAAACATCGCCTGAAAAAAGAAAAAGCCGTTCTCGTTAAAATCTTTACCATCTATGGCAAAGCCATCCGTTCCGATAAGACCGTTTAAATCATACCCAAACATGAGACCATAACCAACGAGCCAAAAGAGGATAAGACCAAAAATAGTGTCAATGAGGTTTTTCATAGCGACGTTGATGGTGTTTTTTACTCGCACCATTCCAGTCTCCACCATGGCAAAACCAAGCTGCATGAGAAAAACCAAGAACGCGCTTATAAGCACCCAAAGTAAGTTTATATTGTTTATTTCATTCATATTGTAGTGTACACCTAAATAAGGATATATTAATCATAAAATTGTCTAAATAATAATCGATTAAATTATCTAGCCCATTTCAATACTAACGACTATTCTTTACTTATACGGCGCCAAAAAGAACTTTTCCATTCGTGCTTTGAAAGCTTTTTATCTCTTCGTAAGTTTTATCGTTGAGTCTTAGAGGAGCGGTTTTAATCTCGTCGTAAACTATGTCGATTTTTTCTTCGGCGGTCGCTTTTTTCAAATCGCCTTTTGACAAGTCGGCGTAATCCAAAAGCTCGTTCCAAACGGAACTTTCATCTAGGGCGATGGCGTTAAAAGCAAAGCCCTCGTATTGGAACTTTGCGCTTTTATCCAAATCGGTTACGAACAGTATGTAAAGTCCATCTGGAGAAAGAACTTCTTTGTAAGCTTCTACAAAAGGTTCAAAAAAATCGAGAGTGGACAACTCGCATGCCAAAAAATCTATCGTATCGCTGTCCGTGACTAAAATAGTTTGAGTGCATGTCGCTTTTGGCGGGAGTTGTTTGTCGGCGGACAAGATTTTCCCCGGAGTGATTATGAGACTCCCTCTATATCCAAACGCGTGTTTGTCCGTTTTTGCGCTGAAAGTCGATTGCCATTGTAGGTTGTTGTTATAGATAAACTCTTGAATTTTTGACATGTGTTTTCCTTTGTGTATTTTAATGATTTATATCGACTATTTACTTCTAATTCGCAAATATGCCGTATGGCTCTTCTCTGCAGATATTTTTAGGTTCTACGCTGATATTGTCAATGACTATGCTTTCTCGTTTGCTTGGAGGCAAACGCAAAGCGAGCCTCACTTTTGCTTCTTCCTCGTTTTGAGCGTCAATTGGATACGTCAATTGAGTTTCATCCACATGTATCTCTATAATGAAGCGCATAACTTTACGTCATCCAACTTCATTTGTGTAAGCGTACGTAGATGAAATTGAACGTAGACGCTCCGCCGCTTTGATAAATACCTCAATTGTATAATCAATCTCCTCTTCTGTCGTAAAACGAGAAAGACTCAAACGCATAGCCGTGTGAGCGAGTTCTGGATCTTCGCCGATTGCGTTCATGACGGGATTTGCGTGAAGCGATTCCGACGCGCAGGCGCTACCTGTCGAAGCCGCAACGCCCGCCTTGTTTAAATCCCATAACATAGACTCGCCCTCGATGCCGCGAAGAGAGATGAGAATTGTGTTTGGCGTGCGCTTTTCTCGTGGACCAACCACAATGGTATCGGAGATTTTGCTTATGGCGTCTTCGAGTTTGTCGCGAAGTCTTCTAACGTCCACGTTCATTTTATCGACATGATTCGCCGCTTGTTTTATCGCCAATCCCATACCCACTATATAGGCGACGTTAAGAGTACCCGCGCGTTTTCCACCCATCTGTTCGCCTCCATGAAGAAGATTTGGAAGCTCTTTGCCTTTTTTGACGTAAAGACCGCCAATCCCTTTTGGACCATGAAACTTATGCGCCGAGAACGTTAGGTAGTCAATGCCATTCATCGCGGTTAAGTCGACTTTGAGTTTGCCTATGGCTTGAACCGCGTCCGTATGAAACAACACGCCTTTTTCCTTAGCGAAAGCGCTTACTTCTTCCACTGGGAAAATCATTCCCGTTTCATTGTTCGCCCACATCATGGAGATAAGAATTGTTTTGTCCGTTACCGCGTTTTTCATGTCTTGCGCGGAGACGCCGCCATCTTCGTCAACGTCGACATAAGTCACTTCGACTCCAAAATCGCTCAAATAAAGCAGCGTTTCAAGGATGGCTGGATGTTCGACGGACGTCGTCACAATGTGATTTTTTTCAGGATTTTTTAAAATATGCTTAAAAAAGATACCCTTTAATACGGTGTTGTTGCTCTCCGTCGCGCAAGAAGTTATGAGAATGTCGTCGGCGTCTGGCACGTTGAGCGCGTCGTACATTTCACCCAAAGCTACGTTAAGGGCTGGTCGGACGTCCATGCCGTATTGGTGCAGAGAGTTTGGATTTCCATACAACTCTTCAAAAAAAGGTTGCATTTTAACCTTTGCCAATGGATCGATTTTCGTTGTCGCGTTATTGTCTAAATATACTCGCATTTTACGCTTCCTTCTCTTTTTTAAATGTAAATATTGGGTCTTTCGTCGGATCTTGAACGACAGCCTCCGTGATGGTGCAACTCTCTAAGTTCTCCATTGATGGACATGAGTATTGGAGTGGCGTCATCACCTCTTCAATAATTCCTCTAAGCCCTCTCGCTCCAACGCCTCGCTGCGTCGCTTTTGAGGCGATGGCGTCAAGCGCGGCGTCTTCAAAATTTAGCGCGATTCCATCCATCTCAAAGAGCGCTTGGAACTGTTTTATCAGAGCGTTGTCCGGCTCTTTTAGTATTTGAATCATCTGTTCGTTCGTTAGTTCTCTTAGTTGCGCGATTACGGGGATGCGACCAATGAATTCTGGAATCATCCCATAATGCACAAGCGCTTTTTGGTCGACTTTGAAATCTTTCACTCCAGTTTTGGCGACCGAGCCAAATCCGACTTTGTTGCCTTTTTTTGTGTTCGCGTCTGGAACCAAACCGACAAAAGCGCCGCCGCATACGAAAAGTATATGCGCGGTGTTTATAAGTACGGTTTCAGTCGTAGAGTTTTTTCTACTCCCTTTAACCGGCACGTAGACTTCCGCGCCCTCAAGGATTTTTAGAAGACCTTGTTGCACTCCCTCGCCAGAGACGTCGCGTCCCATAGTGGACGATTCGCTTTTGCGGGCGATTTTGTCTATCTCGTCAATGTAGACGATGCCTCGTTGCGCTAGTTCTATGTCGTAGTTCGCCGCCGCGAGCAGACGCGAGAGAATGCTCTCCACGTCCTCTCCAACGTAACCAGCTTCGGTAAGCGCGGTCGCGTCCGCCACGGCAAAAGGAACGTTCATGATTTTTGACAAAGATTTCGCAAGTAGCGTTTTACCGCTTCCCGTTGGTCCTAAAAGCAAGATGTTGCTTTTTTCAAGTTCCACGTCATTGTAGATGGGACTTTCTATGCGTTTATAGTGGTTGTAGAGCGCGACGGCCAAAACTTTTTTAGCGCCCTCTTGACCGATGATGTGTTTGTCTAAAAAAGAGACGATTTTTTCTGGTTTTGGCAACGCGTCATGCATCTGAGAACGTTGTTCGTACTTCACCTCTTTTTGCAAGATGGCCGAACAAGTCGTTACACACTCGTTACATATGTTTGTCTTCTCCGAGGAGAACATCTTTTTTACTTCGCTCTGCTTTCGCCCACAAAATGAACAGCTTTTTTCTTCACTCATTACGCGTCCTTTTTAGAGAGTTTTGTTAGTATTGCGTCGGCCAATCCAAACTCAATTGCTTTAGTCGCTTCAAAATAGTTGTCACGGTCACTCTCTTTTTCAATAATTTTAACATTTCTTCCTGTCGCCTCCGCTAGAATCGCGTAGAGTCTCTTTTTAAGTTTAATGATATGATTCGCTTGAATCTCAATATCGCTCGCTTGTCCGGAAGTTCCTCCTAAAGGTTGGTGAATCATAACCTCCGCGTTGGGAAGTATGTAACGATGTCCTTTTTCGCCACAAGTGAAAATGACCGCCGCCATTGAGGCGACCATTCCCATGGCGTAGGTGTAAACGGGCGCGTTTATAAGTTGCATGGTGTCTAAGATGGCAAGCCCCGCCATGACTGAACCACCAGGGGAACTTATGTAGATGTGTATAGGCTCCTCTGAGTCTTCAGCTTCAAGATATAAAAGTTGTGAGACGATAAC
>CALDOC010000566.1 GCA_937914675.1 uncultured Sulfurimonas sp. | reverse complement strand
ACTCACTCAGTACGACAAGGCAAGAAGAAGCGGTGATAAAAATAGATTTAGTTAAGGGCACCTCTTAAAACCACTAAAAAAGTAGCCTAAATCAACCCGTTTTATTTTTTTTAACTTTTCAAACTTTTTTGTAAGAAAAATTACCTAAGTTTTTAAGATTTTACTCTTAAAAACTCAAGTAATCCATCTTGTTTTACTCTTCTTTTACATTATTTTCACTTTTTGAAGCCTAACTAACTGTTCATATCTAAAAAGATTATAGGTTAGATTCAAGAACCCTATATTTGATTCAATTCGTTTTATTCCTATTGAAGTCATATGCAGGGCGTCATTCATTGAATTGGTCATGAATCCAAATATATGTTCCACTCTCGCTCTTATTTTTGACTTCATAGAATTGGCAAGCTTTTGTTGCGCGTCTAGTGGATTATTTCTATATCCTTTTTCGTGCACATGACTTTTACATTGCTTAGTTTCAAGGTACTCTTCGATCTTCGCGCTTCTGTACGCACTATCAGCGTATAAAATATTATCATTTTCATTTACAATAGACTCTAACTCTGTGGAATCATGAGGGGCTGCACTACTAACACTAAATTTCGTTATGAGTTTAGTTTTAGCATCCGCGTTTACATGATTCTTGTAGCCATAGTGTCTTTCATTGTTTTTGGTCATCCATTTAGCATCTGTATCTTTTTGAGAAAGTTTCGCTTTGTTCTTTGCAAATTCTAAAGGAATAGCACCTTTTTTAATATCCGCGTTATCTTCTCTTGAGTTTCTTTGTCTTGGAACATCTACAAATGAAGCGTCTACCATACTTCCTTCTCGAGCTACTATTCCTTTGTTGACTAATTGAGATGTGAATAGCTCAAAAAGAGTTTTTGAAAGCTTCTTTTCTTTTAGGTTCTCTTTAAAAAGCCATATGGTCTTCTCGTCTGGAACATTATCGCCTATTTGAAGTCCTAGAAACTGCATAAAGGACAATCTGTCCTTTATTTGAAACTCTGTTTGTTCGTCTGAGAGGTTATAGTATTTTTGGAGTATTACTATCTTGAACATCATCAACTTGTCATAAGGAGGTCTTCCTCCTGGCGCTTTTGGCTCTACGTATAGCGCTTCTTCAATCGGCGCTCTAAATATTTCCCAGTTGATAACTTTGTTGAGTTTATTCAATGGTGGTTGATGTTGGTTTATTTTTTCCAATTGAAATTCGTAATCAAACAATCCAGCCATTTTTCTTCTCTCTTTTTTCTTTATTTTATCAAATTATTGGTTAAGGGCTAATTTCTCTTAGTTTTTAGAGATGCCCTTAAATTTGTGCAAGAAAGAATAAACTTCTTCGCTTCTCTCGCCAATAGTAAAAA
>CALDOC010000565.1 GCA_937914675.1 uncultured Sulfurimonas sp. | reverse complement strand
AGTGAAGACATTATGATCGAGTACACCGAAGAACTTCTAAACTCGAGTAAAAAACTACATAGACTCAAAGAAGAGTTAGACAAACTTCTCATTGGCTGTAACCCAAATACAATAAATCCACCACTTTCTTAAAAATAGTTTCACTTTTTGACTTAAGTCAATAATTAAATTTTTAAATGACGTTACCATAGTCAAGTTAAATTTTAATCTTAAGTTAAGAGGAGTAAATATGTCACTTTCAAGAAGAGAATTTCTTAAAAGTTCAGCTGCGGCGTCCGCCGCGGCGGCTATGGGTATGGCAATACCCGCCGAACTAGAAGCGCAAGCGACTAAAGCTGAACATGGATGGAGATGGGACAAGGCGGCTTGTCGTTTTTGTGGTACTGGTTGTGGAATCATGATGGCTACAAAAGAGGGTAAAATCGTTGCGGTTAAGGGCGATCCGGCGGCGCCGGTGAATCGCGGTCTCAACTGTATAAAAGGTTACTTCAACGCTAAAATCATGTACGGAGCCGATAGACTTACTCAACCTCTATTAAGAGTCGACGCGACAGGCAAGTTTAATAAAAAAGGTCAATTCGCGCCAGTTAGCTGGAAACGCGCGTTTGACGAGATGGAAACAAACATCAGAATAGCCCTCAAACATGGCGGACCTGAAAGCGTTGGCATCTTCGCTTCGGGTCAATACACCGTCATGGAAGGTTACGCCGCGCAAAAAATGATGAAAGCGGGATTTCGCTCAAACGCGATAGATCCAAACGCTCGTCACTGCATGGCGTCCGCCGTCGTCGGTTTTTACCAAACTTTCGGGATTGACGAACCATCCGGTTGTTACGACGACATCGAACTAACCGACACGGTCGTCTCTTGGGGCTCGAACATGGCGGAGATGCACCCTATTTTGTGGTCGCGAGTAACGGATAGAAAACTCTCGGACCCTGAAAAAGTAAAAATCATAAGTTTGCAAACATACACGCATAGGACGTCCGACCTTGCCGACACCGAAATCATATTTACTCCAAACACCGACCTCGCGTTATGGAACTACATAGCGAGAGAGATCGTCTACAACCACCCAAAAGCCATTGATTGGGATTTTGTGAAAAAACACATAGTCTTTGCGGCTGGTCCCATTAACATCGGTTATGGCCTTAGACGCGCTGGCGAAAAATCCATCACTCCCGTCAATCCCGATGGAAGCGCTGGAAAATATAGCGCTAGAGAAATGGAAATCATCAACAAAGAGATGAGTAAAAAAGTTTCAGAGATGGAAGGTCCGGCATTGGAGCCGTACGGATATAAAGCTGGCGACACTATGAACAACGTAGCTGGCACTTTGGGTCACTGGGAAATCTCTTTTGAAGAGTACAAAAGATCTTTGGCGCCTTACACTTTAGAGTACGTCTCAAAGATTGCGAAAGGCAATCCTGACGAAAGCATAGAGAGCTTCGCGGCGAAACTACAGCAGTTAGCCGACTTGTACATAGAAAAGGACAGAAAAGTCGTCTCTTTTTGGACTATGGGCATGAACCAACACACTCGTGGAACTTGGGACAACACCTTGGCGTACAACGTTCACTTCTTGCTCAACAAACAAGCTCGTCCAGGTTCGGGCGCGTTCTCGCTCACCGGTCAACCATCGGCTTGTGGAACCGCTCGCGAAGTCGGCACGTTTACGCACCGCTTGCCAGCCGACCTTATGGTGGCGAATCCGGCGCATAGAAAAATCGCCGAGAAAAAATGGATGATTCCAGACGGAACGCTTAACGGCGTCGGCGTGCAACACATCATGAAGATTCATAGAGACATCGAAGACGGACTCATTAAGTTCGCGTGGGTAAACGTTTGCAACCCTTACCAAGACACGGCGAGCGCCACTCACTGGATTAAAGCGGCGAGAGAGATGGACAACTTCATCGTGACGAGCGACGGTTATCCGGGCATCTCGGCTAAAGTCTCGGATCTTATCTTGCCAACCGCCATGATTTATGAAAAATGGGGCGCGTATGGAAACGCGGAACGCAGAACGCAACACTGGAGACAGCAAGTTCTTCCAGTCGGAGACTCCATGAGCGACACTTGGCAATGGGTTGAACTTTCAAAAAGATTTACCGTTGATGACTTGTGGGGAGCTTACGCGCCGTCGGGTCCAAGAAAAACTCCTCTAGCCGACGTAAGAAAAGCGGCGTATGAAATGGGCTATAAAGGTGACACCACCATGTATGAAATCCTTTTCGCCAACGACATCGCCAAATCTTACAAACTCGACCAAAAGGATCCTATCCAAAAAGGTTACGACAACTCCGAAGGTTATGGAGACAGCAGAAACGTCGTGGGTTCTGATGGAAAAGTATTTACTGGTTACGGCTTCTTTATCCACAAGTATCTTTTTGAAGAGTACGCGGCGTTTGGTCGTGGACATGGTCATGATTTGGCTT
>CALDOC010000564.1 GCA_937914675.1 uncultured Sulfurimonas sp. | reverse complement strand
ATTTTTTGCGCGATATTCGAGACGTCCTGCAAGCTTCTGAGATCTTTTAAAATTATAGTGAACTCATCGCCGCCAAGTCTAGCGATCGTGTCCTCTTCTCGAATGCAGTTTTGCAATCTTAACGCGGCTTCTATGAGCACGTGATCGCCTATGTGATGGCCCAACGTGTCGTTTATTTTTTTGAATTGATCTAAATCTATAAACAAAAGGGCAAATTTGCTGTCGTGCCTTTTTGCGGAGATTATCGCTTGGGAGAGTCTGTCTTTAAAAAGCGTTCTGTTTGGCAAGCCGGTTAGATCGTCGTGGTGCGCTTGATGGTGAAGTTCGAGACTTTGTCTTCTTAGTTTTTCTTCGTCCTCAATGTTTTTGGAGACGTCCGTGTCGAAAATAACGTAAGCCTCTTTTGAATTGTACTCCAATGGGTGCATGTATGCCTGAACGTGATACGTCGAACCGTCTTTTCTTTTGTGTTGCGTTTTGTTTATCAGCTTGGTTTCGCTGATAAGCGTCTTTTTTAATTGCGCGACTTTTGCGGCGTCGAGCCCCGGATTGACGTCGTATATGGACATCTTGAGCAACTCTTCTTTTCCATAACCCAGAGCCTCGCAAGCGCCATTATTAACGTACAGATATTTTAAAGTGTTTATGTCGACTACGTAAATTTCATTGGACGAGTATTCGATGAGTTTGGAAAGTTCCTCCGCTTGCTTTTTAAGGCGCAACAGTTCGGTGACGTCCCGCGTCGTTCCAGTGACCTTGGTCGGAACGTTTTTATCGGCGTACATGGCTTTTAGTTTTTTTAAAGCCGTAGGAAAATCGTCTTTTTCTATGTCTATGGGCATAAATTCCCTCATGTTTTGTGTGTGCGTCGATTGTATACAAATAGTAATGAAGAAGAGATTAAAGTTTGGCGATAAACAGTCGATGTTGAGAGCATGAATTTTAGAATTATACTCTTTTGGGCGTTGTTGTATATGAGTTTGGCGGCCCAAACCGCTCTTGATTTAAATGAAGACAACTCAATGAAAAAATTGCAATACGACAAAGCGGTGGCGTCTTACGTAACCAAGATAAGCG
>CALDOC010000563.1 GCA_937914675.1 uncultured Sulfurimonas sp. | reverse complement strand
CTATTTTCTTCCGCCGCCGTGGCAATCTGTTCCATGGAGGACTTCAACTGCTCTATCGCGCTTACGCTCTCTTGAGCGTTTTCAAGTATGGACATAGCGACGCCTGCAATGCTTTCACTAATTTGTTGTTGCTTAGCCAGCGTTCTCTGTTTGCGTTTATCCGTGCCAGGAGCTAACTCTACCGATGTTGAAGGCGAACCAATTTTTTTTACAAATGCCATTATAAAATCCTTTTTCTCTTAATCTAATGTTGCATAAAGCTCTTGAGCTTTTTTAATATCTTCACGAGACGGCTTCACTCTAATGGAAACGTACTTTGTGTTTCCATTTTTGTCAATTGAACGAAGAACTGTTGCATGGACCCAATAAAATCCTCCGCCTTTGCGAGAATTTTTTACGTAACCAGTCCAAAAACCTTTACTTTGAACGTCGTCCCAAAGAGATTTAAACGCGGCTCTTGGCATATCTGGATGACGAACAACGTTATGTGGTTGTCCTACTAGGTCATCGGGAGTCATATTGGCGACTTTGTAAAAAGTATCATTTGCATACTGAATTATACCTTTTGAGTCAGTTTCAGACAAAAGATATAAATCACTATATAAGACCTCTCCATCTTCTAAAAACGTTAAACCTTCAATATTAATATCATTGCTATTTTTTGACATGCGGAACCTCCTAAGAATAATAATTATTCGGTAGAGTACTCTTAAAAAACTAAAAGTAAATTTAAATACATGATTTTTACAAGTGATTTGTCACTTTGTTACTTTAGCAATCTGGAATATTAGAAAAAATTATGTTTGATTTGTAAAAGCAAAAACCTTCCCACTTTAATAATTTAAAGTATTGAAGGTTTGCCTTTGAAGAGGATGGATTTTCGTAAGGTTAATTAGATATTGTCTCTAATGCCTAAGTCAGCTACAAGCTTATGGTAAGCGTCTTTTTGCGTTCTTTTAAAGTATCTCATAAGACGACGACGTTTACCAACTAGTTTTAATAAACCTAATCTTGAAGCGTGATCTTTTTTGAAAATTTTCAAGTGTTCCGTCAACTCAGCGATTCTCACTGTTAAAAGAGCAATTTGAACTTCACTTGAACCTGTATCCGTATCGCTACGACCATATTTTGTAACTATTTCTTGTTTTTTAGCCGAATCTAAAGCCATAATGACCTCCTGATGGGTATGTAATCTAACGTTTACGCTCTATAGCGTAAAGTTGAAGTCGCATTATAGCCATTTTATCTTCGTATTAGCAAATTGTCGTTAAAATATGTCTATGAAAAAAATTCTTATAGTAGACGACAGCAAAGCGATTTTGGCGATTTTGAAATCGGAAGTGGACAAATATCCAGACATTGACGCCTGTTACGCCCAAGATTACAAAAGCGCCATGCGCTTGATGCGTGATAACCAAGGCGAGTTTCACGCCGCGCTTTTAGATTTAAATCTTCCGGACGCGCCAAACGGTGAAATCGTTAAACTAGCCAACGCGAATAAAATACCGTCGGTGGTGCTCTCGGGAACCGTCACTGAGAAGACGAGGGAGTCTTTCGCAAACAAAGACATTATCGACATTATCGTAAAAGACACTCCCGCGAGCGCGAAATTTGCCGTAAACGCCATACTGAGGACGCTTAAAAATTATGACACGCATGTTCTCGTCGTAGACGACTCTAAGATTTACAAAAAGTCAATCACCGATAGTCTGCATAAGATAAAGTTAAACGTGATTGAAGCCGAAAATGGCGAAGAAGCACTCTTAAAACTAGAAAGCAATCCGAACATATCAATGGTCATAACGGATTATGAAATGCCAAAAATGAATGGTTTGGACTTAACGTTTAAAATACGGGAGTTGTACAAAAAAGACCAATTGTCCATCATCGCCATGAGCACTGTCGCAGGACAAGAAATAATTGCGAAATTTTTGCGTTTTGGGGCAAACGATTTTCTAAATAAGCCATTTTCTCACAGCGAGATAGTAACGAGAGTGAATTCCAATCTTGAACTGCTAGATTTGTTTTCTAAGATAAAAGACATGGCTAACAAAGATTTTTTAACAGGCATGTTCAACCGCAGATATTTTTTTGACAGTGGTAAATCTATATTTAATAAAAATAAAAGAAAGCGTAAACCTCTGGCTGTAGTCATGGTGGATATTGATAAATTTAAAAATATTAATGACTCTTATGGTCATGACGTTGGTGATGACGCCATTAAACAAATTAAAGTAATTCTTGATAAGAACCTTAGAGAATCTGATCTCGTCGCAAGATTTGGTGGAGAAGAATTTTGCATACTTCTTGAGGATATCAACATTCAAGAAGTTCAAGCGCTCTTTGAAAAAATCAGAGCCGAGTTTGAATCAAACGCAATAACTTCCCATGGATTTGAAATATCCTACACAATTTCCACTGGCGTTTTCTTTGGTTTATTGGACTCCATGGATGAAATGATTAAATTATCCGATGAAGCTCTTTATGAAGCTAAAATAACTGGAAGGAATAAAGTAGTTATAAAATCATAACGCTAGTTTTAAGTTCTTTTGATATAATCCAATCTTTAAAAAATAAAAATAAAGTATATAAATTATGTTAATAACTCGAGCTAGTGAGTATGCGATACTCTCTCTTATTCTTTTATCAAAAACAAATGAACCGCAAGATAGTGAAACTCTATCTCAAGAACTATCCATCTCAAAAAGTTTCTTAGCGAAAATACTGCAAACGTTAGCCAAAGATGGCATATTAAAATCATTTAAAGGCGTCAACGGTGGATTTATTTTAGCGCTCAGACCAAAAGATATTAGTATGCTCAGAATCATGACGTGCGTTGAAGGAAAAGCGCCAGCTGTATTTGACTGCGCGTCATCCGCCGATGATTGTCCATCCGATAGAGCCACGTTGTGTTCAATCTGGCCATTTTTAAATAAACTACAAGGTAAAATTGACATATTTTTAGCTGAACTTACGCTAGACGATATATTAAAAGAAGATTAATATATGGCGAGAAAGCTTACTTTAAGGCAACAGGTTGGGACAACTCTCAATTTTTTATTAGGTCAAAAAGATTTAAGCGTCGTTGTTTTTGTTATGGCGATTTTAGCGATTATCATTGTTCCTCTTCCATCCCCAATATTAGACTTACTGCTAACGGTTTCTATGTCCATAGCTATTTTAATCTTGCTAATTTCGTTATACATACCAAAACCAACAGACTTGACAACCTTTCCCACGCTCATTCTCATCATTACTCTTTTTAGATTGTCACTTAACGTCGCGACGACGAGAATGATACTCAGTCATGGGCATGAAGGCACTGAAAACGTTAGTAGCATTATTACAAGTTTTGGAGATTTTGTTGTCGGGGGAAACTTCGTCATTGGTATTATTGTTTTTTCCATCTTAGTTCTTATCAATTTTATGGTTATTACAAAAGGTTCAACGAGAGTTGCGGAAGTCGCCGCGCGATTTGTCCTTGATTCCATGCCGGGTAAGCAGATGGCCGTTGACGCCGACTTAAACGCCGGTCTCATTGATGACGCGCAAGCAAAAAAACGCCGAGCGGAAATACTTCAAGACGCAAACTTTTATGGAGCTATGGATGGTTCTAGTAAGTTTGTCAAAGGTGACGCCGTCGCGGGTATCGTCATTACTCTCATAAACATTATTGGCGGTTTTCTTATCGGCGTTTTTCAACATGACATGAGCGTGGGCGACAGCGCTTCGGCGTTTACTCTTCTCACGATAGGTGATGGTTTAGTTGGACAAATTCCCGCTCTAATCATATCGACGGCTACGGGCATCATGATAACGCGCTCTTCTGGCGATGGAGACAATTTCGCCGAGGGAACCATAAATCAGATGATGGGTAACTCTAAAATCATGATGATAGTCGGTTTTATCATGATTTTGTTTGCCCTAGTGCCTGGACTGCCGACCGCTTCCATGGGTTTTGTTGGAATTATGTTCGCGCTTCTCGGCTGGTCCATTTACAAATATGACAAAGGCGAACTTAGCATACTCGACGTTGAAAATATCATTGGCAAAAAATCAAGTAAACAATTAGAAAAAGAGAAAGCGGCCATCAAACCTAAAAAAACGAATGAAGAGATAGCTAAAGAAGAAGAAATTGCCTTAGAGGACATTCTTAAAGTTGAAATGCTTGAACTAACGCTTGGTTACCAACTTATTCGTCTCGCCGACGCCGCGCAAGGTGGAGATTTGCTAGAGCGAATACGCTCTATGAGGCGTAAAATTGCGAGTGATTTTGGATTTTTAATGCCTCAAGTTCGCATTCGCGACAACTTGCATCTCCTTCCTCAGCAATATCAAATATTGTTAAAAGGAGTTTCCATTGGCGAGGGCGAAATAATGCCTGACAAATTCCTCGCCATGGATAGTGGCATGGCGACGGGAGACATACAAGGTCTAGCGACAAAAGAACCCGCTTTTGGACTAGACGCCCTTTGGATTAATCCCGAGCTTAAAGAAGACGCCATTATAAATGGATATACGGTGGTAGATCCGGCAACAGTAATCTCAACGCACATGAGTGAACTCATAAAACGCAACGCGGAAGACCTTCTTACTCGACAAGAGGTTCAAACCTTAACAAATAAGATAAAAAGCGACTTCCCTGTGATTGTTGACGACGTACTTAAAGTGGCGTCCATTGGCTTAATTCAACGAGTGTTAAAAGCTCTTTTACATGAAAAGATTCCATTAAAAGACATGTTGACCATACTTGAAACAATCGCCGACATTGCGGAATTTACGAAAAACGTTGAAACGATAACGGAACAAGTGCGAGCGAAATTATCTCGCATCATAACTCAAATGTACTCAAGTGACGACGGCGTCATTAGACTTCTTACTTTTGACACCGCTAGTGAACAGTTGATGTTAGAAAAGTCGGTAGAGCAAAATGGAACAAGAAACTTACTTCTAAACGTAAATGAAATAAATGGACTTATCCAAGCCACAAGCGCAAAAGCGGCTGAACTTTTACAAAAAGGCGTATCTCCGGTAATTATTATCATAGACCCTCAACTTCGTCGCGGAGTTGCTGAAATATTTGAACGCTTCTCTTTAGACGTTGTAACTTTGTCTCATGCGGAGATAGATTCAAGCGCCACTTTTGAAGTCATGGGCTCAATAAGCATAAAAATATAAATTTAATCCAATAAAGGCGTCAAAAAATGAAACCAGTAATACATCACCTATCCCATATCGACTTAGACGGTTATAGTTGTCAACTCGTTATGAAATACACTTCATATGAAAAGTTTAATTATAATGCGAATTATGGACCGGAAGTTAAATCAAAACTTGAATTAATTTTGGAAAACATACAAAAAAGCAAACATAGCGCGATCATACTTATCTCTGATCTTAACCTAAGCGCCGATGAATCAAGATGGCTAACAATAGAAGTTGCAAAACTTAATACAAGAAAATTTGACGTAAAGATAATTCTACTCGACCATCATGGAAGTGGCGCGGAGAGCGCGAAAAAACATGATTGGTACTATCTTGACGAAACTAGATGCGCAACTAAAATAGTATATGACTATGCAAAGGAACATTTTGATTTTAATGAACCATTGTGGATGAACAAGTACGTCGACGTTGTAAACGCCGTTGATTTATGGAAACAAGAAGAGGTGGAAAATTTTGAATACGGCAAGGTATGTATGAGACTTGTAACCGAAACGAGAGAACTCAACCGCATCATGTTTGCGGATGAAGATTCAATCTATAAGCTTTCACTCTTACTCGAAGCCACAAAATACGTTGATGAAGAGAACGCCGCAATTTTGTTAGATGAAAAAATTCATTCACTTAAAAAAGAGTTCTTTAAAATTGACAAAAACGACACCCTTGACAATTTAGCGACAAAATACGTAGTTGAATTGCTTGGAAAGCAAAGAAACACCCATACGATCTATTACAAAGGATACAAAGGTTATTTAAGTTACGCCGTTGGAAACACCTCCATTGTAGGCAATGGATTTTTACTCGCATACCCTGAATATGATTTCATTGTTGACGTTAGCTACAAAGGGGCCATGAGTCTTCGGGCGAACAATCAAGTGAGCGTGGCGCAAATTTCAAAAGAGTGGGCGAACGGAGGAGGACATCCAAACGCCGCTGGGGGAAGAATCCAAGGGTTTAAAGAACAATATCGTTATGATAAAGTGAAGGAACAAATAGAGACGCTTATTAGCGACAAGGAATCAGTCGCTGGGAAACTAGAGTATAAAAGCGAAGAGTAAAATCTTCGAACTCTAATTTTTTAAAAAATACCTCTCCACTCCGTTTGCAAGGCCTATGGCTATGTTTTTTTGATATTTAGAGCTTATAAGTCTGCTTCCTTCAACGGGATGTGAAATAAAACCAACTTCAACTAGTACAGCGGGCATCTGAGCGCCAACCAATACCCAAAAAGGTCCTTCTCTCACCCCTCCGTCATGAACGTTTTTATATTTTTTGTTTAAAAAGCCTAACATTCCTCGCTGAAGATCAATCGCCAGTTTATTCGCGGCAACTATGTTATGTGAGTTGATAGTGTTTAAAAAGCTCTCTTTACCATAAAAATCCATATCGCTTAAATCTGCCGAATTCTCTTTTGCGGCAACTCTCTTAGCTCTCTCAGAGCGTGATTTTGATAAAAAATAGCACTCAATTCCATTGGATTTATCCACATATTTTTTAGCAACCGCATTTGCGTGAATGCTTATAAATATGTCGGCGTTTTTTTTATTCGCTAATTTAGTTCTCTCGCTAAGTTTTACAAAATAATCTTTATCACGACTCATGAATACTTTATATCCACGACTTTGCAATATGGATTTTAAGTTTTTTGCTATTTGAAGCACTACGACTTTTTCTCTATACCCTTTGTATCCAACCGCTCCAGGATCTTTTCCACCATGTCCCGCGTCAATCACTATCACCTTGTTCCTGTCTAAACGCTTTGGCGCAATTTTTGTAGATTGAGTTGCAATTGACTTAGAATCACTATCTAAGCTAATGATTAATTTTGACAATTCGCTTTTAAAATGAACGTTTACTTTTCCACTGTCTTCAATAACTAATCTTAAACTGTTCGCGTTGTATTGAGAAAGTTTAATCTTATCTATATCTTTTTTTCTTAGATTTTGCGATTGTCTAAGCATGGAAGCGTGAACGTCAAAAACGTATCGATATTTTTTAGCTTTTGCGTCATAAGTGGTAAAATAATTAATTTGTTTAGATTCTAGTTTATCGTCAAAGCTTAAAACTAGTTGATTATCCTTCCAAGTCACTGATTTTAATTTGTTGGAAGCTTGTAGTTTTATTTTTTGTTGACTTGTGGTTTCTGAGATTTGTTTTTGCTTTGGCACTTTATAAGATATTTTGTTTTTGGACTGTAGAAGTTCTTGTCTGTACTGTGATATGTCTATGTGAAGTTCGGTTCCACTCTTCACTATCCCATTAAGAGATTCCGCTTTAAGCTGAGTGTCGCCTTTCATTAACGCTCGTAGATATAAATTTTTATAATCGTTATAAGCGCGAAAATGATTACTTTTATTATTTGTTTTCATAAAGTTATTCGCTCTAACTAGAATTTCATTATTCGTTAAAGCGCTTAATGATAAGACAAAAGAAAAGAAGATAAAAAGAAGACGAAACATTAACTGTTTATTCGCCTTGCGTAAGTTTATTCATAAGCTCTTTTACTGAAATGATTTCATCTAATTTATACCCATTTGTGCCTGAAAAGAATAATCCAGTTTCGAGGTTGCCCTCGTACGCGTCGCTTAATCTATCAGCGATGCAAAAACCAACTTCTTTTGCCTCTACTCCGCGATTACATGGAGCGACGCAATTGGATATGCATTTTATGTCTGGACCTTCTCGTTTGGCGACTAAATGAGTTAAATTGGTAACAACCCCTTGAGCTGGGTATCCTACCGGAGAACTCATAAGTTTTATGTCACCCTGCTTTGCGTTGAGAAGAACTTGTTTAAAATTATCATGCGCGTCGCACTCGTGAGTGCCAATAAAACGCGTCCCCATCTGAACGCCGCGAGCGCCAAGAGCCATCATCGCGTCAATGTCGTTTTTATCCCAAACGCCACCTGCCGCTATTACGGGAATATCCCCCCAAAGAGCCGCTTCGGCGACTACCGATTCTACCAAATTTTCTAGTTGATACTCTTCCATGCTACACTGCTCATAGGTAAACCCTTGATGCCCACCACTTTTTGGACCCTCTAGGATTACCGCGTCGGGAAGTCTGTTGTAACGTTTTTGCCAACGTTTGCAAATAATTTTGAGAGCTTTTGCAGACGAAACTATAGGAACAAGCGCTACGTCGGGATAACCTTCGGTAAACTCTGGCATATTTGTAGGAAGTCCCGCCCCTGTAATAATGATGTCAACGCCAAATTCGCATGCGTTTCTCAATACGTCGCCATAACCATTGATGGCGTAGAGTACGTTTGCCGCAAGTGGCTTGTCCCCACATATTTTTCTAGCGTTTTTTATAATGGCTTCAAAGCCCGTTTTAGAGTAAAAGTTAGCTTCGCTTAATGGACGATTTCCTACAAGTTTTCCGGCAAATTCCTTGTTATTGTAATATCCCGTTCCAACTGAACTTATAACGCCAAGCCCACCCTCTTTTGAAACATTCCCAGCTAGTTTGTCCCAACTTATGCCGACACCCATTCCACCTTGAACAATGGGCTTCTCTATCGTATACTTTCCAATTTTTAAAGAGTTGTAACTCATTAGTTCACCTTTAGTTTTGCAAATTTTCTTTTTCCAACTTGAAGCAAATATTCACCCTTCGTTAGTTGTAGATTATCATCAGATACTTTTTGTTGGTTTATTTTAACACCACCTTGCTTAATATCTCTTCTAGCTTGAGAAGTTGATGGCTCCATGTTACAATCTAACAAGGCTTTTGCAATCCAAATCTCTCCATGGCAACTAAATTCTTCAATATCTGTTGGTATTTCACTTTTTTTATGAACTTTATCAAATTCATCTTTTGCCAATTGAGCTAATTCATTTGAATGGAAACGAGAGGTTATCTCTAACGCCAATGATTCTTTAACCATTTTTGGATGTAAAGAGCCTTTTTCGACGCCGACTTTTATTTCATTGATTTCTTCTAAAGTTTTGTCGCTCAAAAGTTCAAAATATCTCCACATAAGCTCATCGCTTACGCTTAAAACTTTTCCAAACATATCATTGGCTTCATCAGTAACTCCGATGTAATTTCCCAATGATTTACTCATCTTTTGGACGCCGTCAAGACCTTCTAGTATTGGCATCATAAGAACGGCTTGTTGTTTCTTAATATCATAAGATTTTTGAAGTTGTCGCCCCATCAAAAGATTGAATTTTTGATCCGTTCCACCAATTTCAATATCACTTTGAAGGTGAACGCTATCATACCCTTGTAAAAGTGGATACATAAATTCGCTTACGGCTATGGGCGTTTGAGAGGAAAAACGTTTGGAAAAGTCATCGCGTTCCAACATCCTAGCTACTGTTAAATTTGAAGCGAGAGCTAAAATGCCAATAGCTCCTAGTTCATCCAACCATTCATGATTGTACACAATGTCAGTTTTGCTCTCATCTAAGATTTTAAAAGCTTGAGAAGTATAACTTTCTATATTCTTTTTAATATCCTCGGCGCTCAAAACTTTTCTTGTAGCGCTTTTCCCCGTCGGATCTCCAATAGTCGCCGTGAAAGTACCTATTAGAAACTGAACTCTAGCTCCATATTTTTGAAAAACGGCAAGTTTTTGAAGTAAAACGGTATGCCCCAAATGTAAATCTGGCGCAGTTGGATCAAAACCCGCTTTTACGGTATAACTTTTACCCTCTTCATAATAAGCTTTTACTAAATTTTCAATTCTTTGTAAATCAATAATTTCAGAGCAACCTCTCTTGATTTCACGTAACGCTTCTTCTATCATATATATTCTCTTTTAATTAATTTTTATAAGCGTCATCAGTTCTTATAAGCTGAATAACTTTTATTTTTTTATCTATTTGACTGCGCAGCGTATTAATATTGCCATCTTTAGATTCAAACCCTAGTTCACAATATTTAGTATATTCAGCGCTATTTTTTCCAAGTTCAACGGAGCTAAGATCAATCTCCAATTTTGCTAAATATGTTAAAAAATGAGCCAAAGCGCCTTTCTCATTGTGCAAAGACGCAATTAGCTTGTAATTGTATATATTTTTTCTTTCCCATCTAACAAAAACCATTGGTCGCTTTTCATCAAGGTACTTAGTTGCGCTCTTACACATTTTATGATGTATGTGAACCTTGCCTTTTTCTAAAAAGGCCATGATTTCATCACCAGCTTTTGGATGACAACAGTAATCAAAAACAACGTTGCTTACACTAGAAATTGTAAAAATTTCCACTCCGGAAAGTATGCTTGACTTTAATTTAAATTTATTATGAGACAAGAAATTACGAAATCTACTATTTTTACTAATGTCATTCGTATAGTTATTTATAACTTTTTTTAAATACTCCAAATCTCTAGGAATATTTGATTTTGAGTCGCCATTATGCGCGCAAAGCCATTCTTCCACTCGAGACGTGTTTAAACTCATAGCCGTCGCCACGATGTTTACGCTTGTTTTTGCGTCTATGTCTCTGATGCGCGAGTTACAATTTAAACGCATATTTGTTTGGGCGCGAGACGTTTTAACCGCGTCTATCCATGAACATCTTGTTTCTAGCTTATCTGTAGTAATGATCTTTACAATGTCACCATTTTTAACTTCGCTTAAAAGTGACGCTTTTGTTTTGTTGATAAGAGCGGATGACGCCTTATTTCCAACTTCCGAATGCACGGCGTAAGCAAAATCAAGAGCAACCGCTCCGCGAGGAAGGGTGAATGGATCGCCCGTAGGAGAAAATACGGATATGTCTTCACTGTATAAATCATTTTTTATAAGTTCATAAAAATCCTCTACGGACTCATTTTGATACTGTAAGTTATCGAGCCAATCAAGCTTGATGCTATTGCCGCCACTTTTGTATTTCCAGTGGGCTGCAACGCCTAACTCTGCAGTTTTATGCATGTCAAAAGTTCTTATTTGCACTTCAAATATAGCGCCCTTGTAAAAAACGGTTGTATGTAAAGTCTGATAACCATTGTCTTTTGCAACTGCGATATAATCTTTAAATCGAGAACTAAGCGGTTGAAAATTAAGATGAATTAAGCCTAAAATAGCATAGCACTTCACTGGATCCGTAGTTAATATTCTTACCGCCAAAAGGTCAAGCACTTCATCAATGCTGACTCCTTTTCTCTGCATTTTCAAATAAATCGAGTATCTATGCTTAACGCGCGAGAGTATTTCTATATCATCTTCACAAAACCCATTCATAGTTAGTAATTTATATATAGACTCTTTAAACTCGCTAAGTCTCACCTCTAACGCATGATAGTTTGTATCAAGATAATTGTCTATGTGATGTTTCTCTTCTTTAAAAAGATAGGAAAAGCTTAAATCTTCTAGTATATTTTTTAGAAAACTAATTCCTAAACGATGCGCGATTGGAGCGTAAACAACTAACGTTTCTTCTGAAATGCGCTGTTGTTTATGCTCCGCTAACGCGTCAAGCGTTAACATGTTATGAAGTCTGTCACATAGTTTAACCACTAACACGCGAATGTCGCCTATGCTTGCTATCAGCATTTTACGAAAAGATAGAGCTGAAACAACAAGCTTCTCATTGGAACTCGAAGGGATAAGTTCCGCGTCGCGGATAGAATCAATTTTAGTTAAACCCTCAACTAAATGAGCTACGTCCTCACCAAAAATATTACTTATTTCTTCTATTGTCGTTTCAGTGTCTTCAACAACGTCATGAAGCAGCGCCGAAATTGCCATTGATTCGTCATTTGTAATTGAAGAGACTATTGAGGAGACTAAGATAGGATGAATAACGTATGGTTCACCACTTTTTCGAAACTGTTTTTTATGAGCGTCAATAGCGAAATCAAGCGCTCTTTGTAAATTTTTCGTATGAGCGATTTGAGTAAAAAGGTATGAAGACGCCGAGTCAACATCTTTTAGATGTTTAACTTTATCTATATTTACTTGACTCAGACCCAATGGATTACTTCTCTATGTCTACAAAGCCTTTGATAACTATAAGACCTTGGGCTATTTCCATTAACGCTATATCAGCTGACTTCATTTTATTTGGATCAATATTTAATTTACTAGTCGCTCCATTTTCCAATTCGTCACACCTTTTTGCTACCGCAATCGCAATTTTATAATTATCTAAACTTGGATTGTCGTTTAAAATTTTTGCCGTTAATTCTTCAGTTCTCATTAATATCCTTATTTTACTATTGAGCAATTGTTCATATTGCCATTTAATATGTCTAAAAGATTACCTTTTATTGACATATCACAAACTATAATTGGTAACTTGTTATCTTTTGCTAGCGCGATTGACGTGTCATCCATAACTTTAATATGATCTTGAAGCGCCTCGTCATAAGACAACTCGTGTATTTTTACAGCGTCGTCATATTTTGCTGGGTCTTTATCATAAACGCCATCAACCTTTGTCGCCTTTATGATCACTTCAGCGCCAATTTCTACCGCTCTTAACGTAGCGGCTGTATCCGTCGTGAAAAATGGATTGCCTGTTCCCGCGGCAAATATTACAACGCGACCTTTTTCCAAATGACGAATCGCTCGACGATTAATGTACGGCTCGGCGATCTGTTCCATTTTAATAGCTGTCTGCATACGCACTTCCAAGCCCTTATGTTCACAAGCCTCTTGCATGGCTATTCCATTTATTACAGTTGCGAGCATTCCCATATAATCGCCAGAAGTGCGTCTAATAATTCCATCTTCGGCAGCTGTCACGCCACGAATAATATTTCCACCACCAATAACGATACCAACTTCAATTCCAGCTTCAACAAGCGATTTAATCTCATTTGCTATATACTTTAAAATCTTTGTGTCAATTCCATGACCTGCTTCTCCAGCAAGAGCTTCACCTGAAAACTTCACCAAAACACGTTTGTTAGCCATGATATACCTTTTTATATAAAATCCTTGTATTGTACTTAATTGTCTCTTTATATATGCTTTGAGTAATTCCAATAAAATTCAAATGTTTACACTTTATTTATATAGTATATAACATGAAATTATTTTAGAAAAAAATCAAATTACAAAATATTATTTTACTTATAAGCTAAGATTAATATAGTTTCTATTATAATTCCACCAAGTTCAAATCAATGGGCTAAATTAAAAAATATTTATAAAACCAAGGAATATATTATGTCAACAGAAACACAAGAAACTAAAACAGTAGCGACTCCTAAAAAAGCGGTAGCCCCAAAAGTAGAAAAAAAAGTAGAAGCTAAAGAAGTGGCTTCAGAAAATTCAGTTGCGGAAACTGCAACTAAAGTAAGTACAAAAGTAGCCGACGCAGCTAAATCAAGCGTAGAATCGGTTAAAGAAACCACAGCTAAAGTAACTGATACAGTTTCAGACGCTGCAAAATCAGCCGTTACTTCAGTTAAAGAGACTGCAACTAAAGTAACTGATACAGTTTCAGACGCTGCAAAATCAGCTGTTACTTCAGTTGAAGAAACTGCAACTAAAATCGCTGACGCGACTAAGTCTGGAATTGATTCAATTAAAGACAACGCTACAAAAGCGACAACTAAAATTGCTGATGCGGCTAAATCAAGCGTAGATTCAATTAAAGATAGCATCACTGACGCGGAAACAGCTATAAGCGACGCTAGAGTATCTGGAAACAACAGAGCTAAGAAAATTTTTACTGCGTTTTTTGATGACAAAGCAAATAGTAAAATAGTTAACTTTGTTGGTTATATTGGTGAAGCAAGTTCAGTTTGTACAAAAATTGGTTGCGCTCCTATGACTATTCCAGCTAACAAAGTCAATACTCTTTACAAAAAAATTACTGCATAATTTCAATATCCTCTTTTAAGTGGAGGATATTATCCCCTAACGATTTAAATTTAACGCATAGACCTTAACTTTCAACTTCATAAACTGAAATACAGGGTCTTAAACATATTTTAACACTCTAAACTTCATAAACACATCTCTATTGTCACCTCTTCACTCCTCTGAATTTTATCAAAAAAGCCTAACTTGAGCGGAAACCTTAAAAAAGCGTGCCTTTGCTTATCTTGAAAACGAGTGAAAATTGTGTGATATAATTCTAAAAAGGAGAAAATATGAAAAAAACAATACTTGGCTTACTTCTTGTGGGGAGTTCTCTTTTCGCCTTAAGCGGAGAAAAAGTTTACGATCAACATTGCGCCTCATGTCATAAGATGGAAATGTCAAAAGGTGAAATGCTCGCCCCACCTATGCCAAAAGTTTCTCAACGTCTGCGACAAGCGATTGAGTCAAAAGAGAAGTTTGTGATTTTTGTCAAAGATTACATACAAAATCCCAAGAGAGACAAAGGATACTGCGGAGCAAGAGCCTATCAGAACTTTGGAACAATGCCGCCAATAGGAGAATCTATGACTCAAGAGGAAATTGAGGTTGTGTCATTATGGCTGTTTGAAAAGTTCGAAATAAAATCAACTCAACAAAACAAAAAGCAAAAATGCGGCGCGGGGAAATGTGGCGCCGCAAAATAATTACCACAGAATCAAAAATAAATAAATAAAGCTACTCTAATCAAGTAGCTTTATTGCGTCAAAAGCCGTATTCATCATCTTATCAATTTCTAATTTTGTGATAACGTACGGAGGCATGAAATAGATCACGTTTCCCAATGGTCTAAGTAAAACCCCATTTTTTAAACCATATTGGTAAACTTTTAGCCCCATTCTTAATTTTGAATCATAGTTTTTTAAATCAATGGCGCACACCATTCCCGTTTGACGAATTGATTTTACATTTTCAAGCGTTAAAAAACTTTGCAATTTTTCATTCATATGCTCTGCCAATATTTTATTATTCTCTATAACGTCGTCATTTTCAAATATATCAAGAGTGGCGTTTGCGGCGGCGCATGCCAAAGCGTTGCCTGTATAAGAGTGAGAATGCAAAAACGCTTTATGCTCACTATAATCGCAATAAAATTTTGCGTATATTTCATTTGAAGTTAGCACGACCGATAGTGGCAAGTACCCACCTGTCAAGCCTTTGGACAAGACTAAAAAATCTGGCGTTATTTTGGCTTTTTCACAAGCGAACAACTCACCCGTTCTACCAAAACCCACCATAACTTCATCCGCGATTAAATGCACGTCGTACCTACTACATATCTCACGAACTAAAACTAAGAATTGAGCATGATACATATGCATGTTTCCCGCGCCTTGAATAAGTGGTTCTAGTATGATCGCGCTAATATTTTTCGATTCTCTTTTGCATAAATTTTCAAACTCCATTGCCGCGTCTTGCGCCGCTTTTACGCTCATGTCTTTTGGAACTGGCGTTTGCATCGTTTTCAAGAGAAGCGGCGAGTACGTCTCCTTGTAAAGTTCAACGTCGCCAACGCTCAACGCTCCAATCGTTTCACCATGATAAGAGTTAGTCAGTGAAACAAAAATAGTTTTATCTTTTTTGCCATCGTTTAAATGCGAATGGTAACTCATTTTCAGCGCAACTTCAACGGCCGATGAGCCATTGTCCGAATAAAAACATTTATCCAAACCCGTTGGAGTTAGTTTTACCAAACGCTCGGATAAAATCACAACTTGTTTATGAGTAAAACCCGCGAGTATGACATGTTCTAAAGTATCTAACTGCTCTTTAATCTTTTCATTAATGTATTTATTGGTGTGACCAAACATGTTTACCCACCAACTGCTAATGGCGTCTATGTACGAATTTCCATCAAAATCTTCAAGATAAACGCCATGCGCTTTTTTTATAGGAATCAGTGGTAAAGTTTCATGATCTTTCATCTGAGTGCATGGATGCCAAAGTACGTCTAAGTCGCGGTCTTTAAGTTCTATATTGCTTATATCGTTTTTCATAAGAAATTATACCTTTGTAACTCTTCTTTATCAAGGTTTAATACGAATTTACCTAAAATAGCGCAAATATCACAAAATAAGGTTTTTTATAGATGATTACATGGATGCAAAGACACAAGAAATATTTAATAGTTACGATTTGGATTTCAACTATAGCTTTCATAGGCGCTGGTTTTGTTGGCTGGGGTCAATATAGTTACGGAGACAAATCTGGTGCGATTGCTAAGGTTGGAGATATAGAAATATCACAAGGTGAACTACAAAAAAGCTATTCTAATTTATACTCAAAATATAATGAAATGTTCCAAGGGAATTTCGATGAAGAGAAAGCCAAACAATTTGGCCTCCAAAAACAAGCGCTACAACAGCTAACTCAACAAGCGCTCCTACTCAATCTTGCAGCTTCTTACGACTTACAAATAAGTGACGATGAGCTTCTTGCGGAATTAAAAACTCAAGAATACTTTTTCGACAATGGCGTTTTTAACAAAGAGATATACAAACAAGCGCTATCAAGAAACAACCTTACCATGAAAGAGTATGAAACTGACTTGAAAAAAAATCTACTTATACAAAAAACCTTAAAATTACTTCCTGTAAAAGCGACCGACTCTGAATCGAATGTCCTAAACGAAATAATGAACATTGCGGATAAAATTAACTATAAAGTTTTAAATAAAAATGACGTTAAAGTCGACATGTCCGAAGCATTGGTTAAAACTTTTTGGGAAAGCAAGAAATTTGACTTTATGAACGAAGTTAGCTATGAAATTGATTTTATCAAACAAGATAAAATTTCAAACACTTACAAAGAGAGTGAAATTGCCGAATACTATGAAAATAATAAAAACCACTTCAAAGATGATCAAGGCAAATTAATTTTTCTTGAAAACGCGAAAGATTCCATTATTCAAGAGCTAAATATGGACGCGACAAAAAATGCGGCTCTCAAGACGTACATTGCTTACAAAAAAAATAAGTTGGATTCCACAACAAACGTTAAAAGCCAAACTGTTTCAGCTTCCGATAATCCTTATAATGCGCAAATTATAGAAAACATTTCTCAACTTTCCATTACTTCACCATTTTTGAAGCCTGTTTTAGTAGATAACGAGTACTTTATCATTCAATTAAAAAAGATAAATGAAGCAAAGGCGAAAAGCTACGAAGAAGCTAAAACTCAAGTTTTACCAATGTACGTAGAAGACGCGAAGCAATCAAAACTACTTGCACTCGCTAATACGTCTGTTTCAACCTTCAAAGGAAAGGATACGGATTTTATTACAACTTCTAGCATAGATAAATTTAATGAATTAACTAAAGAAGAATCAAAAGATTTCTTGGAAAAATTATTCTTAAGCAACAAGAAAAACTCTTATACTGCGTTAAATAGTGGAAAAATTGTTCTGTACAATATTTTGGAACAAAAAATGCTTAATAAAACAAATGACAACCAAAGTGAAAATATTGTTAATTTAAAAAACAATATATTTAGTGAAGCCCTCATCAAAGAACTTCAAAATAAATATCAAACCGAGATATTCGTAAAAGGACTATAAATTGAGTAGAACTGTTTTAGCCATAGATATTGGCTCTACGAAGATATGTGCGATAATAGCTCAAATAGATGATGACAACTCCATATCAATCATTGGAGAGGGAACAACAAAAGCCCAAGGCCTGAGAAAAGGCAGCATAACCAACATAGAACTTGCGGCAAGAAGTATAAGAACGGCGGTCGAAGACGCGAAACGAGTATCGGGAAGCGACGTTAAAAAGGCTATCGTATCGATATCTGGCGCTTATACGAAAAGTTTAAATTCTAATGGCATCGTTAACATACAGTCAAAAGAAATAAGTTTAAAAGAGATTGAAAGAGTTATGCATACATCCCTGTATAACGCAAACATTCCAAACGAATATGAAGTTTTACATGCTCTTCCTTATAACTTTAAAGTTGACGACCAGGACTTCATAGAAGACCCTCTTGGCATGAACGCCTCACGATTAGAAGTTGACACCCACATAATAACTACGCAAAAATCAAATCTGAATAACCTAAAAAAAGCCGTTAACGCAGCTGGTGTAGAAGTCGAAAACGTAGTGTTGACAAGTTACGCGTCTTCTATAGCGACGCTAAACTCTGACGAAAAAGAGTTGGGAGCGGCTATAATCGATATGGGTGGCAATACCTGCAATATCGCAATTTACTCAGGTAATTCACTTAGATATAATGACTTCTTGGGCGTAGGTTCCAATCATGTTACAAGTGATTTATCCATGGCTCTGCACACTCCTCTCCATGACGCAGATAACGTAAAACTTCACTATGGTTCACTATTGGCTCCAAGCAGCGACCTTATTGAGTTACCCGTCATTGGCGACGTTACCACCATGCATGAGGTTTCTCTAGAAGTAGTCAACAACGTAATATTCGCAAGAGTTGAAGAGACTCTTATGATACTTGCGCAATTCATAGAAAAAAGCGGTTTAAAAGATCAAATTGGCGCTGGAGTCATACTGACCGGTGGATTTTCCAAAATGGATGGCATTAGAGAGCTAGCTGTAGCTACGTTTGGATCTTTGCCAGTTCGTTTAGCCAAGCCAGTTAAAATGAGCGGACTATTCGAAAGCCTTAAAGGGGCTGAATTTTCTAGCGCAATCGGCCTTGTTATCTATTCTGGTTCTCCTTACACTCCTTATGAAATAGACGTTAACAAAAGGGTAAGACACACAAATGAAGATAGAAGCTCAAACAACAGCGTAAATTTTAAAGAGCATTATGGCATTCCTGTCGCGCCATCCATATCAGTAGATGAACAGGAAGAAAAAATGGTGAGTTTGGAAGTTTCTAAAGAGAAAAAAAGTGATGAAGCGAGTAGTGTTAGTAAATTTTGGAACTGGGCTACCCAGTTATTTTAAAGGAGTGACGGAATGGAACCATTTGTAGTAGAAGAATCAAATAAAATAAGCGGTGCAAGAATAATCGCAGTTGGCGTTGGCGGCGGTGGTGGCAACATGATTGGACATATGATTCATCAAGGCGTCGTAGGCATTGAGATGTTGCTCATCAACACTGACGCGCAAGTCCTAAGCGAGACAAGCGCTGCGAAAAAAATACAAATAGGTAGTAAGCTCACGAAGGGCCTTGGCGCCGGAATGAAACCCAATATTGGAAAAGATTCGGCTATTGAGAGTTATGACGCCATAAAATCCGCTCTTGACGGTGCGGATATTGTATTCATATCAGCTGGCCTTGGTGGAGGCACGGGAACTGGCGCCGCGCCGATAGTGGCTCAGATAGCGAAGGAAATTGGTGCTTTAACTATTTCAATAGTAACAAAGCCTTTCAAGTTTGAGGGAAAACAACGTCTTAAACTTGCGGAAGCTGGACTTGCGGAACTTAAAAAAGAGAGTGATTCCATTGTAGTTATTCCAAATGATAAACTACTCTCCATTATTGACAAGAAACTAGGAATAAAAGATAGTTTCAAGATTGTTGACAGCGTTCTGGCTCAAGCGGTTAGTGGAACGTCTGGCGTTATTCTTTCAAGTGGAGAGAATGATATAAACCTTGACTTTGCCGACTTACAAACCGTCATGAGCCATAAAGGAATGGCGCTTATGGGCGTTGGCGAGCATCAAGGCGAAAATGCCGCTTATGAAGCCATTAAAGCCGCTATTGAGTCTCCTCTTCTTGATAATATGTCAATAAACGGAGCCATGGGAGTATTGGTTCACTTTAGCATGCACCCTAGTTTTTCTATGATAGAACTTTCTGACGCCATGGAAGTCGTTCATGAAAGCGCTCATGAAGACGCTGAAGTTATTTGGGGAACTTCAACAAATGAAAACATTCCTGAGGACTACATTAAAATAACAATAGTGGCGACTGGATTTGAAAAAGATTTAAGCAACGATCCTGCGTTTAAACCAGAAACTCCAGCTATGGCTCCACGCGCCGTTCTTCGTCCTCGTCTAGTTGTTGGAGGGGAATTCGACAGTGACGTTTTGGACATCCCTTCATACATGAGAAAACAACAAGATTAAAATTGTCAAACTTCGTTAAAATCATGAAGGCCAAAACACTCCTTGGCCTTCGTGAAACCTCTACAATAAAAGAAATCAAAAATAAATACAAAAAGCTTATGAATAAATGGCATCCGGACAAACATGTAAACGATTCCGACAAAGCGACGCAGATGAGTATGCAAATTAATGAAGCCTATGAAACAATTATGAATTATTGCAATAATTATGAATATTCATTTGACGAAGAGAGTATCAAAAAAACGACATACTCACCATCGGAATGGTGGCATGAAAAGTTTGGTGGAAGATAGCGCTAAGAAATTTTCATCAACATTAATCTTCTGACAAAAAGCACTACAAGAGAAATAGCAAGTAGCTTGAAATCTATTTCACTTGCTAAATGTATGGTTTCAAAGGTGTCGCTTTGAGTCGCCTCAGCTCCCAAGGCTTGCATCTCCAGTATTTTTGGCGCATAGACTACGCTAAACATTAAAGACGCGAAAACAACCATTCCACTCGATGCGAAAAGCCAAGCGTCGCGTTGGCCATTTTTATACTGGTAAACTTCGTACCCTGAAACAAAAACAGCGAGAAAATATAACCAATAACTAAATCTATGAAAAATTTCCGCCATAATGATGCCGGCGTTATATTTATCAAGGAGCATTTGCGCCAAAATTCTATCCGTATGAAAAATTACTGGAGCCACTAAGGCTCCCAGAGTCAAAACAGCGCCAAACGAAGCGGCTAAAACTATCAAATAACTAAAGTCCGCGTATATATTTCTTTTCAATTTTGTACCTCTAAATTAAATCCTCTATCAAAACCGCTTAAGTCTTTATAAAAATTTAATTCTTTATAGTTTTTGTTTTTTAAATAGTGCGATATTTTATCTTTTTGGTCATAACCCATCTCACAACTAAATAGATTAATCTTTCTTCTTAAGACTTCATCAAGAAGCTTTTTTATGATTTCGTCCCCAATAGCACCACCAAAAAGAGCGTTTTGAGGTTCGTAGGATAAATTAAATTCCAACTCTACCCCATTTTCTATATAAGGAGGGTTTGAAACTAGATAATCTATACGCTCATCTACGGGATCCAACAATGAGCCTAATCTAAGTTCTATCCTCTTTTGTAAATTATATTTATTCAAGTTAATTTTCGCAACCGCCAACGCTTCTTTGGAAATATCAATAGCTATAAACTTTGCTTTTTTAAATATTTGCGCCAAAACAATAGAGATAATTCCACTGCCGACGCCAACTTCGACAAAAGTCATTTCCGAATTTTTATCATCAACTTTCTTCACTATTTCATCAATGAGCAACTCAGTTTCTGGGCGTGGGATCAAAGCGCCTTTGTCTATGTAAAATTCCTGACTATAAAAACTCACGCTATTGGTGATATACTCAAATGGCTCATAATTTTTTCTTCTATCGACCCACTCAAACAGTTTATCTACGTTTTTCACTTCTTCATTTTTGTGCATTATCAGCCAAAGCTCGTCTACGTTTAAAAATCTCATGATAAGCAACTGAGCCTCGCGAGAAGCTCTAGGAACAATGGGGCGAAGAGATAGAGTTATCTCTCGTAAAATATCTTTTACTAAAGTACCGCTTCGCATGTTCCCTCTAGAGAGCCTTTGTCTATGTCATGTAAATCAACGCCAAGCTCTTTTAATCTCTCCAAAACAGGAGGATGCGTATAATGAAAAAATATATAAAGAGGATGAGACAATGGAAAACTTTTGTTCTCAGTCACTAACTTCGTTAGCGCGTTGGCAAGCTCAATGCCACCAGCTGGACCACCTAATTCACTTCCCATCTTATCGGCTTCATACTCATTATGACGGCTTACAACGCCCATAATAGGCATCATGACAAAACCTAAAACTGGCATAAACAGCATCAAAAGCGTCATAATGAGATATGGTTCTTGACTAAGTCCCATCTCAAGATATAACATCTCCGGTAAATTTCCAAATACCGCAAACATTGCAAACAACATGGCGCCAACTAAAAAGATGTTTTTGTATATGTCCCCATGCGCGAAATGTCCTAGTTCATGTCCTAAAACGGCCAACAGTTCTTTTGTTGAGAGTTTCTCGATTAAAGTGTCAAAAAGTACAACGCGTTTCGCCTTGCCAAATCCACCAAAATAAGCGTTTAATCTCGCATCGCGCTTGCTTGCGTCGCTTACGTAAACGCCACTACTCACAAACCCCGTTTTGTCCATAAGAACTTTTATTTCACTGTCAAGATTTTCATCTTTAAGCGGCGTCAATTTATCAAAAAACATTGCGCGAAAAGTTGGATAAAGCATGTTTATTAATATTACCACTGTGAAAATAAAGACGAAACTCCACAACCACCAAAGGCTAAAATTAACAATGATCTCATATATGCCAAATACTACCAAAGAACCCAAAACTAAAGTCATTATGAATGATATGGAAGTATCTTTCAGCCATTGCCCCATGCTTGATTTATTAAAATCAAACTTGGCGTCTAAGACAAACTTTTCATAATATCCAAAAGGTAAAGAGATGATTGAATTAATTACTATAAAACTCATAACTAACGCGATATTGGTCATTTCTTGATTTGCCAATAGAAGATTATCGTGAAGAATCGATATGCCAAAACCTATCCAAGCGATAAAAACGATATAATCGACAAAAGAGCTAATTATAGAGAGTTTTTCCTTCGCCACCGCGTAATTTCCAGCTTTTAAAAACTCAGCTTGAGACAATAAAACCGCTTCTTTTCTTTTTGCGTTATTTATAAATCCTATCTGCATCACACTCGTATATATTGAGATTAATACATATAGAGTGTATATTCCTACGACTATCGTCAACATTTTTTTGCCTCGCTTATTTAAATATTACTGTAATTCTAGCGTTCTATAATTATTTAAGTGGCGCGTATTTTACACTGTCCTCAACTTTCAGGCTATCGTCAACGTTTCCATAGAAATAATCCACTGTGACGTATATCGTTCCCATCAACAAGCCGGCAATGATTACCGCCCAAACCACTCTCCTCTTTTCGCCCGTTAACGAATCGTAATCGCTCATGCTTTCTAAACTAGGTTCGCTCATAATTATAACTCCTTGTATTGTTGGGAAAATATTAGCGAATAATAAATAATGCCTTATATAATAAAATAACTAATGTGACGGTTTAAGTCTATTTTTTATTTTGTTTTATCGTCAATCATTAAACTATGTTTCAAGCAAAAGTTTTAAAAATACTTTTATGGATATTGCGAAAATGAGGATTTCATGACAAAACGTCATGAAAATGAAATATTTTAGAAATTAACTAGGGCAAGACTCTATTGAGCCAAAATCTATTGTGGAACCTGTGCCACTAATCATTTTTTCATGATCGCGAACAAGGGTTCCGTTATGAGTGATGGAGTATGTGATGGCGGTTGTGTCACGAATGGTGTTTATAGTGGAGCAATACGTCTCCAACGAGGCCATAACCCAACGAGCTGCCGTAACGTCGTCAGAGTCGGAATTAAAATTATAAGTTAAATGTAACGAGTTAAACTTACAAGGAGGAGCTTCATTTCGAACCACTTCCCCATCCACCACTAAATCCGTAACGGTTTTATTTTGATTTTTTGGAATCACTATAATATCCGAAGTCGTACAAGCTATGAGCCCAGCTAAAAAATACTCTATTGGAGAAATTACGGGACAGTCTATAATAAAACTGCTCTTGGACGTTTTCGCCTCAAATTTCATACCTTCGACATGCGATATTGTAACTTTCATTGTTTTTAATCCTTTAAATAATTTTTAAAATATTCTAACTGCTCTTTTGTTCTAGCCGTTGCGGTTCCACCCTCTGAAGTTCTTGCGTTCATAGAGTGTCTAAGACCTAAATAGGCCATAACGTCTTCATCTATTCTATTATCGATTTCTTTAAGATATTTAAAATCCATCTTTGACAAATCAACGTTTAACTCTTCGCCTTTGGCTACGGCGCGACCTGTGATAAAATGAGCTTCTCTAAAAGGAATGTTACATTTTTTAACTAAATAGTCCGCCAAATCAGTCGCGCTCAGATGACCTATGGCGCAAGCTTTTTCCATGTTGTACGATTTAACTTCCATGGTTTTAAGCGCTTCTTTCAAAATTTCTAAAGATATTTCCGCAGTCTCGACCGCGTCAAAAACACCCTCTTTGTCTTCTTGAGTATCTTTATTGTACGCCAAAGGTAAACCTTTCATGACGGTTAAGAGCCCCATGAGAGAACCATAAACGCGACCTGTTTTTCCGCGAAGCAACTCGGGAACGTCGGGATTTTTCTTTTGTGGCATTATTGAACTTCCCGTTGAATACTCATCGCTAAGTTCTACAAATCCAAACTCGTAAGACGACCACATAACGAGTTCTTCGCTTAAGCGAGATATATGCATCATCATGGTTGAAACGTTAAATAATATCTCTAAAGCGAAATCTCTATCGCTTACGGTGTCCAAACAGTTCACGCTTACGCTGTCAAAGCCTAAGAGTTCTGCCGTCATTTTTCTATCTACGTCATGAGGAGTTCCAGCCAACGCGGCGCAACCCAGAGGAGAGACGTTGTTGCGTTTAATTGAACTCTCGAACCTCTCAATGTCGCGTTTAAACATCGAGAGATACGCTCCTAAGTGAAAAGCGAAATTAATCGGTTGCGCATGTTGGAGATGAGTCATTCCAGGGATTAAAGTCTCCGTGTGCTTATCGGCGATGACGAGGACTTCATTCATGAGCAGTTTAATCGCGTCTACAATTTCACTGTTTTTGCGAATGACGTAACGGCGAAAATCAACAGCGACTTGATCGTTTCGACTTCTAGCGGTGTGAAGTTTTTTTCCCGCGTCGCCTATTATTGCCGTTAAGCGTTTCTCAATGCCCATATGCAAATCTTCATCTGATATCTTCCATTCGAACGCTCCTGATTCTATCTCTTCTCTTACTTGATTTAAGCCAGCGGTAATTTGAATAAGTTCTTCGGTCGTGAGTATTCCCTGTTTTGCCAGCATGGCCGCATGAGCCAACGAACCCTCTATGTCTTCACGATAGAGTTTTCTATCATACATGATTGACGCGTTAAATTGATCTAGTAAGTTTGAAGCGCTCGCGCTAAAGCGACCTGACCACATTTTATCCATTCATTTATCCTTAATTTAATTAAAAAATTTTATAGTTGAAATTTATTGTAAAGTTTGTCGTCCAAATCCCAAAGCGATTTTTCTTTGAGAGACTCGACCACGCTCAAAGTACAATCGACGTCATCCGGCCACTCTCTAGTAAAACCGTCTAATGAACCTTTATTGGTTCCATCTATTCCAACCATGAGTTCTGAGATAAAAACGTCTCTTAAGGCGTCCATATTGTTAGTGACTCTCCATATAAGCATATAGGAGTTCTCTACGTCGTTTTTAAAGTCATCCACGAAAACGACTATTCTAATATGTTTATTTAAAGAATAAAGAGCGTCAAAATAAATACGCGCGTTTTTTGCTTTGTTGACGCTAATCACGGTTATTGGATTTTTTGTATGTCTCATAAACTGTCTAAGACTTACCGCGTCGGGAATTTTTTTCTTAACTTTTAGCAGTAAATCTGCATCGCCAAGTAAAATAGGCGCTTCTACTACATTGGCGGCGGTAGCGTCAACGCCTAACTTTCCACCCACTAAAGTTTCGGGAGAAGAGTGGTCAAGCGCGTCTAAAATCCCCTCTGTAATAAACATGGATTTTGGCGTAAATCTATTTAAAACGTAACTAGCGAATGACTCATAATTATTCAACTTAGGCGCGTCTTCGTCTACAAAAATCGCATGTTTTACAAAACTCATTTGTCCAGCGCCCCAAAAAGCATGCATGAATTGTTTTGCGTGTCCCTTGTAATGCGGTTGCATTTTTGCCAAAATCAGATTATGAAAACCAGCGTTTTCCGGCATATGATAATCAAGCAAGTCGGGAACGGTAGTTTTTAGAAGTGGAAAAAATATTTTCCCCGTCGCCCAACCCATGTACTTGTCTTCCAATGGCGGTTTGCCAACTACGGTCGCTAAAAAAGTTCGCTCGCGTTTCATAGTGATCGCGCTCACCTCCATCACCGGGTAAGGCTCTTCAAGAGTGTAATAGCCCGTATGATCGCCAAAAGGACCTTCTGTTCTCATCTCTTGAGTGTCTACCCAGCCCTCGATAACGTAATCGACGTCTCTTGGAATATAAAGAGGAGTGGTCAGCGATTTGACGAGTTGCGCAGGCGTCTTTGTAATTAAACCATACATAAGAAGTTCATTAACTCCATAAGGAAGAGGCGCCGTCGCGCACCAAGTATAGAGTGGATTGCCTCCTATCGCTACGCTAACAGGCATTTTTTTGCCAACTTTTTGATATTGATCAAAAAAATGCGAGCTATCCTTATGTATCTGCCAATGCATTCCAAGATGATTTTTGTCATACACTTGTAGTCTGTACATCCCAAGATTCACCATGTCGCCGTCAAGACTTTGAGTGTAGACTTGCCCCATGGTTATAAACGGTCCGCCGTCTTGTTCCCAAGTCGTCA
>CALDOC010000562.1 GCA_937914675.1 uncultured Sulfurimonas sp. | reverse complement strand
TGAGTAACGCAGGCGTTGTTTACGATGAGAAATTTTTAGGCGACTTGATTAAAAATCCCGCTCACGCTCTTCTCGTCGAGCACAAGTTTGACGCCGACAAAGGTCAAATGCACCCAATGGTTCCATTCTATGGAGCTGGTGGAGACATTGAGCAAGAAGTGGCGGACATGGTTGCTTACTTGAAATCAATCGCCGTTTCACAAGAAGAACTTACTCCAGTTATGGCGTTTGAAAACGCTTGTGGTAGATGTCATGCGGTTCATTATGAAAACTGGACTCAGATTGGAGTAGAACCAAAGTTTAAGAGAAAACAAGACGATTTGGCGTTTAAGGTGAAAGTACTCGACTATCAAGAATCTTTAACGAAATATATGGGTAAATTGCCACCTGACTTAAGCATGTACATTCGTTCTCGCAACGCGCACTACATAGAAACTTTTGTGGAAAACCCTCAAAACTATCTTAAAGGCACCGCGATGCCACGCGTTGGCGTAACTGCGGAATCCGCAGAGAAAGTGATAGAGTACCTTGAAGACGCTGGCGACGCCAAACGTCATGAGAGAGAATCCGTAGGTAAAAACGTAATGATTTACATAGTGATATTCGCAATCTTCGCTCTTCTTTGGAAGAAACAAGTCTGGAAAGATCTACACTAATCTTTAAACAAAGGAACTTATCGTTCCTTTGGTAATTCCTAAAAAAGCGACTACGCTCACCCAAACTACTTTTATTTTTCTTTAAATCAACTGTCTTTTTACAAACTCGTTGTAATGACCCTCTTGTTCTTCTAGCTCCCGATGCGTTCCTCTTTGGACTATCTTTCCGTCGTCCAAAACGTAAATCATGTCCGCGTTTTTCACGGTGCTCAATCTATGGGCGATGGTTATGACCGTTTTCTTTTCAAACAGTGGAGTGATGGCGTTAAACAATTTGGCTTCGGTATGAACGTCAAGAGCGGAGGTTGACTCGTCAAAGATGATCACGCTTGGGTAGGAGAGCATCATTCTCGCTATGCTTAAACGCTGTCTTTGCCCTCCCGAAAGTCTTACCCCATGATGGCCGACGATGGTGTCGAGCCCGTTTTTCATGCCTTCGAGCATCTCTTTGAGTTGAGCGGTTTCAAGCGCTATGTGGATGTACTCTTCGCTCACGCTCTCGTCGCCCATGGTGATGTTAAATCGTAGCGAGGCGTTAAACAAAATGGGCATTTGAA
>CALDOC010000561.1 GCA_937914675.1 uncultured Sulfurimonas sp. | reverse complement strand
TGGATATTTTCCTTAATCAAAGAGTTGGATAATTTATTTATGGATGAAAAATTAAAAAACACTATGGATGAAATAAAAATCGTCTCTAGCAAAACAAAGGATAAAATAAATCTATATTTAAAAGATAAAAACAATTTAATCTTCTTGCATTAAAAGCTCTTTAGCCATGTCTCGAATAATCTCGTACTCGGCATTGTCTGTTTTAATCATTTCTTTCATGCTTAACGCTTGCAACAAGTTTGTTGGCATGCGCAAGAGAGATTGAGTAAATTTATTTTTAACCTCATCTTTCATGGAGGGATGAAAAGCGAAAGGATGACTAGGGTAAGCTTGCGTTTTGTATACAACAAGCAACGAATCTTTTGTTTGCTTGTCCTGAAGATTATTAAGCGTTCTCTCTATCCCACCGCCAACTTCTCCAATGCCTCTCGCCACTCCTTTGTAAACGGAGTCATGCGAGTTAACGTAAAGAAACTTTTCATCTTTGTCAACATTGAGGTTAAAATTTTTTAAAAGCTCGTATTTTGTGAGCAAAGTCGCCGCAAAAGCGTTGGGAGCGGGGAAAAGAAACGTTTTGTTTTTAAAATTGAATGGACTGCTCAAGTCGCTGTTTTTATTTGCGACCAATATCCCCACAAGATTTTTCTTCGCTCTAACTTGCGCCAAATATCCCTGTTTATTATGCGCGACCACGTAATGATATGGATTCATGTAAGCTACGTCGTATCCACCGGAATAGAGCGTTTTTTCAAATTTTTCAATTGAACGTTCAATCTTCAACGTGATTTTTTCACCTGTCTCATTTTCCAGATATTCAACTATTGGAGACCATACCTTCATCAACCTAAATGGACTTTGTTGGGGAACTACGCCTAAAGTAATTGCGAGTAAATTTAACGTCGCCATCTGAATAATCAATAAGTACAACATAATTTTTTTCATCTAACGCCTTCTTTGCCAAGTTGTCGAGCAATATTTTCAGCGCGAATTATAGCGCCTTCCAAGTAACCACCTGTACCCCAATAAATCGACGGTGGTTTATGTTTTCATGTTTTTGGCGATTTCTCTCGCTTCACCCAACTTCACCATCAGCTCGTCAAAGAGCGCCAAAAATCTATCGTCAAGCGCCAACTTTCCATCTTCGTCCACCATGGTGTTTTGCATGTTGTTTAACGCCAGTTCCAGTTGCATAATCGTCAACGCGGGATTGTTCGCCATTTAGTATCCTTTCATTTCGCCTTCAATAAAATGAAGGGATTGTTTGAGCGCTTCGATGGCGCTCGTTTTTGAATCTTTCAATTTTTCCACAGACAAAACTTTTAGTTTCTCTATGTAAAAAAGCAGCTTTTCCTCTTCGCTCATGAGACGTCTTTAGACTTGAAGCAATGGCAGTTTCGCCAGCAGGCTTTCACAATACTCATACTGCTCCAACCCCTCCAACCACTCTTTCTTGATCGCTCCGACGCCTCTGTAAGCGCCCAAAACCATTCCAATGGCGATGGCCCTCGAGGCGTTGTCTCCTCCGACCATCGCGTTTGCCGCCAGAGCGTCGTTGAGGCCGTTTTCTTTGTCCGCGTATTTGAGTATGAAGTAAACGGAGCCGGGAAGCGTTCCCTCCGTCGGACTCGCTTTTCCCACGCGGATGGGTTCAGAACGACCCACGTCCCAAAGTCTCGCCATGGAAGTTATCGCCAAATCGTCCGCGAACTTTTCTTGGTAAAGCGCCGAGTTTTTGTCAATCGCTTCGTTGTACTTTAAAATCGCTTGCGACACTTTGCCTTGGATGAAAGTACTCATTCTGATGGCGACGTTTTCTATCGCGTCTTGCGGCGCTTCGCCATGCATCACCCTGTAAGTGACGCGAGCGAAAAACTCCCCGCCGCTCAACGCCTCTTCGCTTTTATGGGTAAACATCGCTTTGCGAGCCACGTCGGCAATCTCTTCTTCCGTGTCGTAGTAGCCGTAAGCCGCCACGTGGCGAATCGCCATGGCGTTTGACAAACCACCAAGATACTCCACGGGAACGTTTTGCTTTACTTGTCCATAAGTCTCTTTGGTCATGGTGCATATCCACGAACCCCAACCATGCTCAAACCTGTTCATCCAGTGAGGAATGATCGCGGACACGCTAAATGGACGAGGAGGATTCGCTATGGACGCGAGATGTTCCAAAACCAAGATGTTGTAGTCGCCATAGTCAGTGCTACCTCCAGCCTTTTTCCCGGGATGATAGTTTCTCTCTCCCCACCCTATTCCATGCGTCGCTCCGCCCATCATCTCGCCCGGAGACATAAACTTCTCTATGGGCTTGCGGCCATACGCTTCGTAAATTTTCTGAGCGTCGTACTCGTAGTGGGAACCCAAACAAAGGGCGTCACCGACTATCGCGCCGTAAAATGCGCCTTTAATCGCCTCTTCTTTTGAAATGTCATTCATTTTTACATCCAATTTTTTTATTTATGGTTAATTCTAGCTAAGGAAAGATTTAACGCAAGTAGCGTTTTAGGTATAGCTATTATTTTTAAGATTTTCTTTTTTCAAAATGCAACTAACCATGAGTAATTACTTCATCCCAATCGGAAAATCATTTCCCGTAATAGTCGATTGTGGTACTTGCTCGTAACCCCATTTCTCATAAGTTCTATCGGGCAATACGTCTTCTACGTATCCCGCCAACTCTTTGATGGTGATTTTGTTATCATTGCCATAACCTTTTCCAGCGAGTGCTTCCATGAGAGTGTATGTAAAGACTCCATGTCCTTTGTACCCTTCTAAGGCTACTTGACTTTTACTACTTGCTACTATGGTGGCTCTTCCTGTGGCACGGGTGAGTTTATTGATTGCTGTTTTTTCTAAGAGTCCACGACTTGCCATCGCCTCTGCAAAACTGCCACTGTTACAAGTATCTAAAATCACAAGCGACTTCATCGCTT
>CALDOC010000560.1 GCA_937914675.1 uncultured Sulfurimonas sp. | reverse complement strand
GACCTAAACAGCGTCTTTGGTTTGGAGCTAACGTTTGAAAAAGAGTTCTCAAACGAGTATCAGCAAGGTAAACTCTTAGAAAGCTTAAGAGTAATCAAAGAGAAGCTAAAAGATTTAAATAAAAAAGTACAAAACGAGAAGAAAATTTTAGATGACGACGCTCAGAAAGAAACTAAAGAAAAAAATAGACGAAGAAGCGCGTTCTACGCGACAAAGTCAAACCTGGAAGAAAAAGAGAAGAGTTACTCCAAAAGCTTTGCGTTGTCGAAAGAGAATCTTGTTCACGCTCAAGAGAAGGCAAAAATAGAGAAAACTTTGGAGATGGATAAACTAAACAATAAGTACTCTCATGAAGAGCTAGAGATAAAAAAATTGGAAGAATCCATAGAGCTTATTAAGCAAAAAATTGATGACGTAACAAGCTCAATAACGCAATCCACCAATCAAACCATATCCGAATGTCAAGAGCGGATAAACGCTTTGAAGTTATCTGAAAAATCCGATATACAAAGCATAGGCGCTAAATACAAAGAAGAGTCTCAAGTGATTCAAGATGAGTTGTCAGAGGCGTTAACGGAGCAGGGGGTTGATGATAAACTACTAAAGGAAATCTCCGCGCAGACGCAACAACTAGAGTCAACGCTCCAAGCCATTCATGAAAATAGAACCCTTGTGACCGTGTACGTCTCAGAGTATCAAGAGAAGATAAAAACGATACCCTCAAAGAGAGAAACGCTGCAAAACAATAAGAGACTAAAAAATGAGTTCAAAGCCGAAATGGAATCCATAAAAGCCAAGTACAAAAAAGAGAGCGCGGAAGTGGATGGAAGAAAAAAAGAGTTAGATGAGATAAAATCCAATTTAGAAAAGTTTCTAAAAAATTATAATGAAAAAATAGAAAATCAAAACATCGCTTTAAGCGTAAAAAAGAGTCTCACTTTGGAAAACTTTATCTTAGAAAAAGAGATAGAGATAAAAGACATGGTAGAGAATATAGTTCATTTGTACGAAAAAATTAAAAGCGAAGAAGAGAAAATAAAATCATTTGTCTTGGAGTGCGAAAAAGCTCTAGAACTAGATAATATATTTAAGATTGAAATATCAAACGATTACGTAAATTCCATTGAATATCTTAGACATGCCAAAGAGCTTATAGCCTACATCCAAAAAGACAAGATTACGCCTTTTAAAGACATGGCGTCAGAAACGTTCAAAAGTAGTTTGAACTCCATAAAAAAAGAGTTGGGAATTTTTGAAAACGCCATTTTAGACGTAGAAAGCGAGATAACAACGCTTGGCAATACAATAAACAAAGCCGTAAACTCTTTTAACGTCATAGACAACATAAAGATAAGATTTGAGAGTTCTAACAACAACGCGTTAAATTCTCTCAAAACGCTCTCTAGTTTTTACGATGAAAACAATGATAAATTTTTAGGCGGCTTATACAAGGCCGACATGAATGACGTGAGCGCTCAAAAAATGAAAGAGGAACTTGGCTCTAAAATATTGGATCTTGTCGAGTTGCTAAAAACCTCCAAGGCTTCCATAGAGTTGGAAGATGGGTTCGTGTTGGAGTTTAAAGTGACAGAGAATGGCAATGACTTAAAGTGGAGACAAACTCTCAACGACGTCGGCTCAAATGGAACTTCAACCTTGGTGAAAAGCATCATAAACGTCTCCATGCTGCAAATGGTAAGCAAAAACATAGTCAAAGAGAATCAAATTCTCAGTCACTGCATTTTGGACGAGATAGGAACAATCTCTACCGATTACTTTAAAGAGTTAAAAGATTTTGTAAATCGAAGCGGATTTGTGTTTTTAAACGGAATGCCAATTGAGGATGATATGCTAATCTCCATGTATCCGACCATATACGTCGGACAAAATCAAGGACGTTATTCACGAATGATACTTGCTAGTAAAATGGAGATTTGATGAAAATCAACAGACAAGATTTTCTAAATATTAAAATTCTTTTGGAAGAGGAAACTATAACTTTTGGGAAGTTTAGTAATAAAGAGATAATTGAAAAACTAGAATTAAATGG
>CALDOC010000559.1 GCA_937914675.1 uncultured Sulfurimonas sp. | reverse complement strand
GTGACTTTTTTCTCATACTTTACGGTATTGATATAGTACGTAATCCAGAGGGAGAAGAAGTAGCCAACGAAAGGCATAGAGAAATTAAATAAAAACATAAAAAAAACGCTTGTGATTCTATTGTTTTTATGGAGCGCAACTTTAAAAAGCAATTTAAAAATTCGACTTCTATTCTCTATCGCTTTTAACCTAGCGGAATCTTTAGCTAAAATAAAATCCGTTCCCATGACAAAACGTTTTCTTGTAAAAGCGGTTAAGATAACCGCTAAAACAAGACTGATAAGGGCATGAAGTAGATATAAAAGAATTACATGCGGTTCAAGAGATTCTATGAAACTAGTTATCATAATCTTCTCTGTAATATTTATTTAACAAATCCGTTTGAGACATATTAAAGGTCATATAATTAAATTTTTTGTCTTTTTCTTCATCTATGGAGCCAATGAGACGATTGAGGTACCCTAACGCGGCAGCCTTGTCATGAAGGGGAAACATTAAGGTAATGTAGTAAAAGTCATTTTTTTTGAGCATGCAAGCCATGTCGAGAGAACGAAGCATTTTGATGATTTTTTCATAAATACGAGCGCTTTGAAGCTCATTGTCCAGTCTAAGAACCAAAATAATTGAATCTACCTTATATTTCAGGTATAAATGATGCAATCTCTCGTATTCAAATCTAAAGTTTTCATCAGGAACTATGTTAATTTTGTCATCGATCATTAACATATCTTTCTTTTTTATCTCAATTGAAAAATATTCAATTAGTATTGAGATGGACGTTAAGATTTCTCTATTAAAAGACATAAATGGCATTTTTTCAATTATCAAAACACTCCTGATTTTACCCCCTTGAATCGAAGGGATGACGGCGAGATACTTGCTGTTTTTATCTATTTCAACCGTTGGTTCGCCTTTTGCGTCGCTGATGTAAACGGAAACTTTTCTTGAAATCGCCTTGTCCACCAAATAATCTTCAAAAACTTCTTTCAACTCTATCTCCGCTTTACTCGAGCCAAGCGTCATCTCTGAATTTTCAAGAGTTAAGTACTCTTCGTCTGAATCGGATTTTTGGTAAACGATGATCGCGCTTTGAACGTTGAAGGACTTCTCCAACAGTCCGAGAAAATTGCGATAATACTCCGAGTCTCTATTTTTGAGTTCAACCGTCTCATTTATTTCTACATTTTTATTTATGATATATTCGATGGAATTTCTAATGCTCATAGGTTTGACTACGTAGTTTTTTTCCAATTGGTCATGAGAAATTTTCAACGTATAGAACGCCTTGGATAGTTCGTCAAGCTTTGCCCCTCTGTAATTGGCGTTTATTTCAGCCGTCTTGATTTTTTGCGTCCAGTAGTAGTGAAACTCGCTAAATATCATAGTCATCATTAAAGCGACGAGAAACTCCACGTACTGAAACGATGGATAAAACATCCACATGGCGACCGCGAGAATCCCAACGGTCAACATTCCATTTTCAAAACCGTGAAAGAGAGTTATGACGGAGAGAAGAATCAATATGTATGAGATTTCTCCGTTTAACATACAAATGTCGTCTTTATTGATGAAATAACCAATCAGAAGGTAGATGAAGACTATGGTGAGAGTTTCGAAATACGCATAGTCGTGAACAAATTTTAGAACGCTCTCTAAAGTCGTTCTTTCCTTTACTCGACCACTCTTCAACTCCATCTTCGAACCAATTAGTTTGACATCATTTCATAAAGTAAATCCTGAGCCGTCGTACCTATGGAGGCGTTGCCCCAATCACTATCCGAACCTGTAGCGCTCCATACCAATTTTGAGTTTTTTGTTTTGTAAAGACTGCACTGAAAACTAACGGCGGGTTCTCCATCGATTCCAGTTTTATATCTCCATTCACTCACTCC
>CALDOC010000558.1 GCA_937914675.1 uncultured Sulfurimonas sp. | reverse complement strand
AGTAATCCTTAAAAGATGGGTTTTGTGACTTTGGCGTTCTCTTGAGTGACCAATTTTACCGAAATAAAGATATGCTTAGGTAACTTTTTTCCCGCGAAAATTTCCAGTGCGTATTCGACCGCTTGCTTTGCCCCTAAGGGAAACTTGACCGAAGCGGCTTGAGCGCCTTGCAAAATCGCTTCTTGCGCTTCACTCGTGTAATCGCATCCAACCATGACAATGGACGACGGGTCTTTTCCAAATCGCCGCATCGCGCTTCTCGCGCCACTAATCATGCTGTCGCTCTGTGCAAAAATCGCGTCAACTTCAATACCCTCTTTTATGAGCTTTTGCATCTCTGCGATGGCGTCGCGTCTGAGATAATTTCCAGTTCTTTTTATGATTTTAATATCTTTATGTTGAGCCATCTCGTCTAAAAAGCCTTTGCTTCTCAGCTGCGTCACGTCTGCGCTTAAAAGCCCTTCAAAAAGGAGTACCAATCCTTTGTTGTGTAACTTTTTCGCTATGTACTTGGCGCCTATGGAACCTATCATGACGTTGTCGGAGTTTATGAAAGTCGTGTACTGCTCAGAGTTGATTCCTCTATCCAAAATGATGACTTTTACGCCACTTTTATACGCTTTGGTCACAACTGGCACAACCGCGTCCGCGTCGTTCGCGCCTACTATTATCAAATCGACTTTTTGTTTTATAAACTCGTCTATTTGATAAATAAGCATGGAAGTTTTAGCTTTCGCGTCCGAATAGACGAATTGTAGATTTTTATGTCGCCTCGCCTCGTCCCGAGCTTCAAAAACTTGAGCCTTGCGAAAATCATTCGCCATGTCGTCTTGCGCGAACGCGATGACTTTAACGTCGTTCGCGCCGCTCGCAATCCCGAATAAAAAAACAAACGCCATAACAAAAAATTTCATAATCCCTCTCCCCGCCAGTAGTCGGAGAATTATATGTAAATTTGATTAAAGAATAAATTAATACAAAACGCGGTTCTCTTTTTTATTCCACTCCTCGAAGAGTTCAGCGTTGATTTTATGGTCGATTTGTTGAAAGATTAAAGTTTTATCGGCGCCATTTATTATCTCATAAAAACGCTTGTCGTCAAAACCCCCATTTGCCGCGTCCTCCTCGGTCGCTCCATAGTAAACGCTACTAATTCTCGCCCACATGATGGCTCCCAAACACATGGGACACGGCATGCACGTAGTGTAAAGAACGCATCCGGAGAGATCAAAACTATCCAATCTCTTGCTTGCGATTCTAATCGCGTTCACCTCGGCGTGAGCCGTGGGGTCTTTAGTGGTTAATACCTCGTTATGAGCGGTCGCGATTATTTTATCGTCCTTAACTATGACCGAGCCAAACGGTCCTCCATCATTCGCCAACATTCCCTTCGTCGCCTCGTCGTAGGCGATTTTCATCCATCTGTTCATAATTTCAATCCTCTTTTTCAACTTGCGTCAGTTTAAAACGACTCTGTTTCGACCTCTCTCTTTTGCTTTGTATAATGCGTTGTCGGCGCTTTTTATCAAGTCTGACAATTTATTCTTTTCGCTATTCAAAGAGCTTATTCCTATGCTTACGGTAAAATTTATTATCTCATTTTCATTTGAAACGTAAGGCGTCTCTTCAATGCTTTTCCTCATTTTATTCGCTGTAATCAAAGCGTCGTTATCGCTTGAATTTTGCAACAAAATAGAAAACTCTTCCCCTCCAACTCGACCAAAAAGATCACTTTTTCGTAAACTTTTTTCTATAGTTCTTACGAAAAGTTTAAGAACCTCGTCGCCAACGTCATGGCCATATCCATCGTTGATGTTTTTAAACCAATCTATGTCTAAATATAGTAGCGCCAGAGGAGTGTCATTTCGTTTTGCAACGTTAAAATACTGTTG
>CALDOC010000557.1 GCA_937914675.1 uncultured Sulfurimonas sp. | reverse complement strand
ATGAGTAAACGCGATGACGCCTCGAGTGTCAAATGGCTTTTAGAAGAGGGGTATTTACCCGAAGCGATTGTTAATTATTTAATTCTCATCGGAAACAAGCCTCCAAAAGAGATATTTACAATGCAAGAGGCCATAGAGTGGTTCGACTTGTCAAAAATATCAAAGTCCCCCGCCCGCTTTGACATGAACATGTTGAAACATATCAACAAAGAACATTTAAAAGCTTTAGACGCAAAAGAACTTTCTCGTTACGTTGGTTTTGCCGACGCGGAGATAGGTGAACTTGCTCGCTTGTTCTTAGAAGAAGCTGGAACGACAAAAGAGTTAAAAAGTAAAATTACTCCTATTTTTGAGCCAAGAGTTGTGCCAGAAGAGTTTGCGGAGCAGACAAAACTTATGGCTGACACTATAAAACAAGCGCCCTACTTTGAAGAATATGAAGATTTTAAAAATCATGTGATAAAAGAGTCAGGACTTAAAGGTAAAAACTACTTTAAACCAATTCGCATACTTTTCACAAACTCAGAACACGGACCCGACGTTGCGGAAGTTTACAAATGTCTTAAAAATTATCTAGGGGAGATTATCAAATGAGTGATTTAGGAGTTGCGGTATTACAAATCGGCGGTATTTTCACGGGACTTATTAACGTATATATTTGGGTTTTAATCATTGCGGCGCTTCTTAGCTTTGTCAATCCAGATCCATATAATCCAATAGTTCAGTTTTTACGTAAAATAACTCAGCCAGCCTACTCTTACATCAGAAAATTCATGAGAACCGATTTTAATGGACTTGATTTGGCTCCATTGGTTATTATTATTGGTCTTCAAGTCGTGACGGTGTTGGTTGGTTATATCGTTAGCGTTTTAGCCCGTTCGCTTTAGGCATGATTCGATATTTATTTTTACTCTCTTTTATTTCAGCGCTTTTAAGTGCTGAAATAAGCTTCAAGGAACTTTCCTCAAAACCAACTTCTCGCGCTAAAGATTTCTTAATATGGCAATATTTAAGACAAGACATTTCTAACGAACAAGCTCATGCGGCATATTCCTTATCGAGTAAGCATAATAAAAAACTTACAAAATTATATGGAAAGTATAGTGATGATCCATATATTAATTATAAAGCTGCTTGTCAGAAGAAAAAAGATCTGTTTGCCATATATGATAAAAAATGTTTTAAATTAGCGCTGAGTCCATATAAGACACTCGTTTTGAGTCATAAGCAAAGAGTGGCTTTGGCCAAAAAAGTCGACTCTCCAAAGTTTGTAGAGCTTTTAAAAATTCAGAATGAACCATACAGCGTGGAAGCCTATAGAAGATACTCAGCGGACGCCATACTAAAAATGTTTATTTACACAACCTCTTCTCACCGCAGAAAAAATTTAAATATAAAACTTGATAAAAAGTTTATGAATACAATCGCGTCATCCAACAAGATACATTATTTTATTAAAATGGTCATGAGTGACAATAAGCTTGACAAGCTTCAACAATCACTCTTTTTAATCGACCCGACACGTCTAAACGCCGATGATAATTTTGCTTTAGCCATACATAAGCTAAAATTGAATTATAAGCAATCCGCTATCAAACATTTAAAAAGTGCGTACTTGAAAGAAAAAAACTCATTCGACAAAGATAAAATCGATTTTTGGTTATATCTCGCCTCGAAAGACAAAAAGTATCTCAAAAACTTACTACTTAGCGATAGCATAAATATTTACACTCTTTACGCTCATGAGAAAATGAACGTTAAAATCCACAACTACTTTCATGCTTTAAATACAAATAATTCAAAAAGTAAAATTAATCTTCAAAATCCATTTCAATGGCTTGAATTGCGCAATAAAATAAACAGTACTCCTCATGACAAACTTTTCGACTTAGCCTCAAAATACAAAGAGAAATCTATGCTGCCAGTTCAAGCTTACATACTGGAAAAAGCCAACTCTTTTAAATTGCATGGATACATAATGCCTTATGACCTCTATCTTAAAGATATTTCAAATGACACTAAAGCTTTGACATATGCGATAATGCGACAAGAAAGCAATTTTATTCCATCCGCCCTTTCAAGATCTTTCGCGCTTGGCCTTATGCAAATCATGCCTTTTTTGATTGACGCTATGAGTAAGCATGAAAAAGAAGATGTAGAATATAGCGATATGTTTAAACCGGAAGTGAACCTAAAGTATGCGATAAAACATATTGAGTGGATAAAAAAGTCACTGTATCATCCACTGTTCATAGCTTATGGTTACAATGGCGGAGTTAATTTTTTTAGAAAACATCTAAAAACAGGTGCTTTTCTAAATGAGGAGTATGAGCCATTTTTAAGTATGGAGCTTATGAACAACTCTCAAAGCAGAGAGTATGGGAAAAAAGTTCTTGCGAATTATGTAATGTACAAAAGAATATTGGGAGAAAACGTCTCTATTATTCATCTTTTTCAAAAACTAAAGGATTCGAAACAAAATCATCGCTTTTGAAAATCAACTTCAATACGTCGCCTTGTTCTTTAAACTTTAGTAGATAATATTTATTCCACTTTGTCTCTATGGACGTTAAATAAGAAAACTTGTTTGACGTTGGTAGTTCTTCAGCCGATGTCGCTTCTTGATCGTTTAACAAAAATGTGACATTAGATTCTTTATTTTTTACGTAATAGTAAAGGTAAAAATATTCATCCCTGTAAAAAGACTCGGGAGAGACCTTATTTAAATAAACTACGGAGACTATGCCATCAACTTCATCTTCTCTTTGTACTTTTGAGCTTAGTATCGAGTCCGCTCCCAGCTCTTGCGATTTACTCATGTTAAACTTTGTAAACGCGTTTTTTTGTGAACATCCCGTAATAATGACTCCAAAAATAAAGAACATCAAAAAAGTTTTCATTTTTACCCCTACAATAATGGAAGAATTATATCTTATTAAACTCTTCTTTTGTATAATCATTAAAATTTTAAAGTAGAGCGAATAATTGAATAAAAGACAAGCGGTTGCATTTACAGGTCCATCTAACAGTGGTAAAACTACTCTTATACTTAAAGTAGCTAGAAAACTTATAAATGAGTATGATAAAGAAGTCGCTATAATTAAACATGACCCCGGCGATAAGGCTAGATTTGACGTTGTTGGAAAAGATAGTTACAAATTTAGTGACACTGGAGCGGAGGTTATCGTCACTTCTCCAAACAGAACGACTTACTTCTCTAAAAAAAACAAAGATATAGACGAGATTATACGACTTTTTGATAAATTCGACATTTTGCTTGTCGAGGGTCTTAAGAATCTTCCGCTTCCTCGCATTAGCGTATTTAGGAATGCTCTTGACAGCGATTATTTTCCATACATGAACGCTTTGGCAATAGACCATAGCATAACATTGAGTGAATATAACATACCTAACAGTATTGATATTTTAGATCTAAATAATCCAGACGACGTAATTGTTTGGATATTAAAAAACGCAAAGGAAGTATAAAATGAGAGACATATTTGACGCGATTCAAAAAAGCGCGATAAGAATTAAAGACGCGATAGACGTTAAAGACATAGGGTATTCACAACAAGAAAATAGTTCAGGCGAAACGCAACTAGAGTTGGACATCAAGTGCGACATGATCATTGCCGAAGAGTTTTCAAAAGTACAATCCGTTCACACCATTGCGAGTGAAGAAAAAACTCATGAAGAAGTGCTTCATAAAGATGGCGAGTATTTTATAGCGTACGATCCTCTTGACGGTTCTTCTTTGATTGACGTCAATCTTAGCGTCGGGTCTATTTTTGGCATTTATAAGAGTGATTTTGGCACGGAGCATATGGTAGCTTCATGTTACGTAGTTTATGGACCACGCGTTGAGATGGTTTTTGCAGAAAATAAAACAAAACTTTATCTTCTACAATCGGGTGAATTTGAATTTGTTAAAGAGATTAGACTTAAAGAAAAAGGCAATTTAAACGCGCCTGGCGGAACGCAACAAAATTGGGCTCCGTACCACAAAGAACTTGTTGAAAGTTTTTTTCAAGAAGGTTACCGTCTAAGATACTCTGGGGGAATGGTTCCAGATTTACATCAGATTTTACTGAAAGGCGGTGGTATTTTTAGTTATCCAGGAACTTCGGACAAACCAGAAGGAAAACTGCGTCGTCTTTTTGAAGTTTTTCCTTTCGCTTTTATCTTTAAAACTTCAGGCGGTGGCGCTATCGATGGCGTAACTGACTTAATGACGTTAGAGCATGGGCACATACATGACACAGCCGTATGCTTTTTTGGTTCTAACTATGAAATAGCAAGAGTAAAAGAAGTTTATTCTAAACATGCATGATGGCGAAAAAGACAAGTTTGAAGTTTATTTAGACGAAACTCTCATGAAACTTCAAACTTGTCAAAAAGAAAAAACTCATAAAAGTTGTAGTTTATGCGAACACTATTTTACTTGTGAGTTGAGAAACGAATACGTTAAAGCGGTTTACAACAGTATGTCAAAAGGCGTTACTGGTGGATTTGAATTTTAAAGGATAATTATTTGAGTAAATATATAACGACACCTATCTATTATGTCAATGGAGAAGCCCATATTGGGCATGCTTACACTACTTTCATAGCTGATTCAATGGCTAGATATGAAAGACTTAAAGGAAATAAAACTTTTTTCCTTACTGGAACCGATGAACATGGCCAAAAGATAGAAGAATCCGCTGCGAAGGCGAACAAGCCTACTCAAGAGTTTGCAGATGAAATTAGCGCTACTTTTAAAAATCTTTGGGATGAGTTTGGCATAAGTTACGATAAGTTTATAAGAACAACGGATAATCAGCATCAAGTAGGGGTTCAAAAAGCTTTTGAGACAATGTTCGCCAAAGGTGACATTTACAAAGATTTTTATGAGGGTCACTACTGCGTTAGTTGTGAAACTTTTTTTCCTGAGACTCAATTGATAGATGGTGAGTTTTGTCCCGACTGCGGAAGAACCACAACCATAGTCAAAGAGGAGAGTTACTTTTTTAGATTGTCCAACTATGAAGATAAATTATTGGCTTTTTACGAAGAAAATCCTGATTTTATTCTACCTCGTTCAAGAATCAATGAAGTGAAAAATTTCGTTAAAGGTGGATTAAGAGACCTTTCCGTCACTCGCACTTCTTTTTCTTGGGGAGTAAAAATGCCCAAAAGCCTTAATGACGACAAACATGTCATGTACGTTTGGCTAGACGCTCTTCTTAACTATATAACGGGACTTGGATACGGAAAAGATGAAGAAAATATGGATTTTTGGCCGGCGACAGCCCAAATAGTGGGTAAAGACATACTGCGCTTTCACGCTATCTACTGGCCGGCATTTTTAATGAGTCTCGATTTGCCTCTTCCTAAACATCTTGGAGTTCATGGATGGTGGACTAGAGATGGCGAAAAAATGAGCAAGTCAAAAGGAAACGTTATATCTCCAAAAGAAGTCGCCGACGCTTATGGCGTTGAAAACTTAAGATATTTCATGCTTAAAGAGGTTCCTTTTGGTCAAGACGGAGATTTTTCACAACGGGCGTTTATAGATAGAATAAACTCTGAGCTTAGCAACGATCTTGGAAATCTTCTCAACCGCGTTATTGGGATGAGTGAAAAATATTCTAATTTTGAGATTGACGGCGTTAATGTGACTAAGTATCATGTCAAAGAGATAGACGCCATGAACGTTGTACTTGATTCGCTTGATGAATTTATGCAAAACATGCAAACCCATAGATACTTAGATGAACTTTGGAAACTTTTTTCCATTGGAAACAAAGCTATTGAAGAGCATGCTCCTTGGGTGAAAATGAAAGAAAACAAACAAGACGAAGCACTCGCAACAGTCGCGTTAGTGGCCAATATATTGGCAAAAGCTTCCGTTATGCTGCATCCAGTTATGCCAAACACGACAAACATCATTGCCGACGCGCTCAGTTTTACAATAAATACGCAAAGTTATAATGACCTTGTAGTTGATAAAAAGTTGCTTAAATTATGTAATATTAAAAAAGTTCCTCCACTGTTTCCTCGCGTTGAGGAACCTTTAATGCAAGAAGCGCCCGCCGCTCAACCAAATAAAAAAGAAGAAAAAGTCCAAGAGATAAAAGAAGAAATTGTAGAAAAAGACAATCTTATTGAAATTGGACAATTTTTTGAAACGTCGCTCAAAGTTGGCATAGTCGTCGAAGCCGAGGAAGTTCCAAAAAGTAAAAAACTTCTAAAACTTCAAGTTGATTTAGGCGAAGGTTCGACTAGACAAGTCGTAGCCGGCATAAAAGAGTTTTATTCCGCAGAGTCGCTCATAGGCACTCAAGTATGCGTCGTCGCAAACTTAAAACCCGCAAAGCTTATGGGGATGATGAGCGAGGGAATGCTTCTCGCCGCCAAGGATGAAGACGGTTTATGTTTAGTGAGACCAGAAAAACCTAAAAAGGCCGGAACACCTATTGGATGAGGCTTGAAAATATTCTTGCGCTTACAAATGGTCGCATTGTTAATGAACCATTTGTAAAAATATTCACAAACATTATTTTTGATTCAAACAAAGTGAAAAGGGGTGACCTTTTTATCGCGTTTGATGAAGATTCCATTGAAGAAGCTATTTTTAATGGCGCATACGGAATTCTATTTGATAAGCCAACTCAGATAAGAGATAATGAAATTGCTTGGATAAAAGTTGAAAATTTAGAAAACGCACTTAAAAGATTACTACGCTTTAGACTTATAGAAAAAGATTTAGCCATTTATGAATGCAATGACATTATTTTAAAATTATCATTGCAGGTAATGAGTGAAACAAATTTTATATCTTTAGACGGTGATATAAAGTCAATAACTAAGCAATTATGGGATATAGAAAATTTTACCACTATTCTATTTTCTCCTCTTATAACACCAAAAGACATTTTTACCGAGGTTAAAATCATGCCTATTTCTTCGGGAGAAAAAATAACCATCATGGAACAAACTCTTTTTGAAACATCTTTTATATATGACGGCGTTTTTTATGAAAGACAATTTATATCTCCATTTTTTATGCCATATTTAGAAGAGTTGCTAAATCTATTTAAAATTTTAAAAATCAATTTTAGATTAAAAAAATTTGTGCCATTAGATAATTTTGAAGCCGTGTTTACAAATAAAAAACTTGAAATAAAAGAGTTTGGCACAAGTGACAAGGTGCTTATCTTTGAAAAAAATCATTCTCTTGTTAAAGAAGAAATTTTATATTTGCAAAAACAAGCCGCTTGGGCTAAAACAATTTTTATCGTTCCTTTTTCACATATCAACAACTTGGATGGCATTGACAATTTGTTGATGTACAAAAACAAAAGTAAAATTATAAACTTGCTTAAAACGAATAGTTTTCATTTTGCATTAATAGTTGGCGCTGATAAATCTATTCTTTCAAAGCCTCAAGTGAAGCAAGTTCAAATGACTTTATTCGACTTTAAATAGCCCTAACTGTACGAATTATATCGTTATGGGCCGAAGATAGATAGAAATAAAACATTAAAGGTAATAATATTAATGGATCGTAGAACTTTTTTAACAACTGCAACCACTACTTCGGCGGCGTTGGCGCTCAATGGATGCAACGAAGGAAATCATCAAGCTATTGATTACTCCAAACATCCCTCGGCTAAAAATGACGAGGCAAAAAGAATTAACGTTAACAAGAACAAAAAAACAATCATAAAATTGGCTACAAGTTGGCCAGCTGATTTTCCCATTATGGGAACTGGCGTTGAAAAATTTGCGCAAAGAGTAAAGGAGATTAGCGGAGGCGGTTTGGAAATAAAAATTTATCCTAAAAACGTTTTAGTGCCCGCCCTAGCTGTCTTCGACGCGGCAAGTAGTGGTCAAATTGACGCCTTTCACTCCGGACCATATTATTGGAAAGGCAAGAACCCCGCCTTTTCACTATTTAGCGGAGTGCCGTTTGGTTTTACGGCGGAAGAGATCAACTCTTGGATGTTGTTTGGTGGCGGATTGGAGATTTGGAGAGAGCAATACGCGAAGTACAATCTTCATCCTTTTTTAGGTGGTAACACCAATATCCAGATGGGAGGATGGTTTAGAAAACCCATAAAATCTTTGGAAGACATGAAAGGTCTTAAGATGAGAATTCCTGGACTTGGAGGAGAAGTGTTTTCTAAAATGGGCGTTAACCCCATTCTTCTGCCCGCTGGAGAAATTTACACTTCGCTTGAACGAGGAGTTATTGACGCCACTGAATGGGTTGGACCCGCTCTTGACATTAAAATGGGCTTTTACAAAGTTGCGCCCTACTATTACGCCGGTTGGCATGAACCAGGTTCAATTTTAGAGCTTACTTTCAACAAATACTCTTGGAGTAAAATGGCGTTCGAGCATCAGTCCATGATAGAAGTCGCTTCTAGTGAAATGAACGCGAACATGACTTCCGAGTTTCATTATGAGAACATTCATGCTCTCAAGAAACTTAAAAGTCTCAACGTCGAGCTGCTCCAATTTCCACAAGACGTTACGGATGCTGGAAAAAAAGCTCTTAAAGAAGTGATAGAAGAGTTAAGCGGGAAAAATCGCGACTTCGAAAACGTATACGCTTCGATAGCCAAACATTTAGAACTTTCTCGTCAATGGAGCGACAATAGTCTAAAATATTTTTTAAATGCGAGATAAGTCTTTTAATGTATCATTCCATTAAATTAAAAAAAAAGAGATTATCTTGAATAAACTGTTATTATTTGCAACTTTCCTTCTCCCTACTCTACTCATCGCTTCTTTTACTGGAACCATTATCGACATGAAAACGTCTCTTGCTCTTCAAGACGTCACTATTAACGATTCTAAGCATGGAGTTAAAAGTGATGAAAACGGCACCTTTAAAATCAACTCTAATGAAAGTAAATATCATGTAAAAGCTTATGGATACAGAC
>CALDOC010000556.1 GCA_937914675.1 uncultured Sulfurimonas sp. | reverse complement strand
GTAAAAATAACCGCTCCATATTCACTAATGGGACCTTGAGGAGAATCATTTAGCAGAGTCGCCATTCGACTTGTTCCATATTTCGCTTCGAGTTGAACGTACTGCATGGAGTTCGTCAGAACAAAATCGACGCTACCCTCCTTTACCGCTAAATCTATCTCTTCAAAACTCAGAGCTCTCATGCTTATGAAGTATTTTGATAATTCAAAATTCATATTCTCAAGCATGGGTTTCCATGTGTCAATGGCTTTTCCAATTCCGCGTTTAGCTAGTACGCCAATAATGACTTTTTTACGCGTAAAATGAAGAGGATCCAAAAATGCGAGCAAATCAGGTTTTGTTGAGATTAAATTATTGTACATGTATAATTCCGACATCTGTTCAAAGCGTTTATAACTTAAGACAGGTCCCGTCTTGGGATTATCGCACCAAAAAGATTTAAGAGCGTTACCCTCATAAACGAGACTTTTTAGAGATTTTTTCTGCTCGTTGTACTTTTCAAATATTAGCTTTGCGGTTGCGTTAACGTCATTGAACGCCTCACTCCAACCTTTACGACTCGCTTTTACAAATTTGTCGGCCCGCTCTGAATGCTCCATCAACTCTTTTTGAGACGTGTAAAGCAAGTCACCGTAAAAGTCGTATCCATAATCTTTTGGATTCAAAACGTTAAAATCAATACTTTTTTGCCTTAAGAGAAAAGGTTCGTTTGATATATAAGAGGCCATGGCGTCAGTTTTACCGTTGATAAGGTCGTTGACGTCAAAGGAGTGTTTTTGCTTTATTAGGTCATTTTCAACAATTCCCTGAGAAAGTAGCATCGCGTAAAAAGAGGTCGCGTTCGACTGATCTGAGGTGACCATTATTCTTTTGTTTTTTAAATCGTAGGGATGAGTCATTCTTGGATCTGTCGTTATCAGCACGGAGGGAGAGTGTTCAAAAATCGCGTCAAGGACGACGAGATTTTTGTGTTTGCTTTGGTGAATGAGAATAGAGGATTTTCCAGTTGCGTAAGTGGCTATCTGATTTTCCACGTTTGAAACTAGATTCGTTTTACCTGTGTATGGCTTTATTTCGACGTCGAGGCCAAACTCCTCATAATAACCTTTTTCTTTAGCGACGTAAAAGCCCGCGAACTGAAATTGATTTAGCCATTGAAGTTCAATAGAAACCTTCTCAAACTCTTGAGCAAAAAGAAATTTCGATAAAAATAAAAATGATATTATAACATTCAATAAAGCTTTCATTCAATAATTGTATCATTATAAATAAAAAAGCACTATAAAATACATTAGTATATTTAAAGAATTGACAACGCAACGATATGGGAGAAAATGGCTATGTTTTTATCAAAACGCTCTCTCTTAAAAAAACGGATATAAATTAACTCTAAAGTTCCATTTAATCATTTCACATGTATAATACTGCGAAATAAATATTATAAAAGGATTTACTAATGGGTAAATATATAGAATTAACTGGTGCAAACTTTGAAGCAACGCTTGCAGAGGGAGTATCTTTGGTAGACTTCTGGGCTCCTTGGTGTGGACCTTGTCGTATGATCGCTCCAATCGTTGAAGAATTAGCGGAAGACTTTGAAGGTATCGCTAACATCTGTAAAGTTAATACTGATGAAGAACAAGATATCGCTGTTAAATTTGGTATTCGCTCTATTCCTACTATTATGTTCTTTAAAAATGGTGAATTAGCAGATCAAATCGTTGGCGCGCAATCTAAACAAGCGCTTGCTGATAGAATCAATAAATTATTAGCGTAATTTCACTCCCAAGGTTTAAAGATTGAAAAAGCGAGGAGGCAAAAGTCTCTTTTCTTTATCTACTCTTTTAGCCTCTTTCTTTGGCGCGGCTATGATAGCCGCCGCTTTCGCTTACTTCAACTACAAATTTTCAGAATATAAATTTATAGACTTTAAAGATTGGGTCTTTTACGAAAAAAGTGAT
>CALDOC010000555.1 GCA_937914675.1 uncultured Sulfurimonas sp. | reverse complement strand
ATGAGCGCCAAAACTATAATCGTAGGCGCGTAGTAAGAGAGCGTGGCGTCAAAGAGACCAAACCCAAAACGCCAGATGCCATAGACGCCAAGTTTCGCCATAATCGCGGACATTATGACGACGGCTGGCGTTGGAGCGGAACCATAAGCCGGAGCCATCCAAGTGTGAAAACCGACAAGAGGAATCTTGATGGCGAAAGCGAGTAAAAAACCAGCCGCTAGCCAGATGGAAGTCTTTGCGTTAAAGACGATGGTACTTAAATCATTAAGCGCAAAACTCCAAACGCCATTTGTGTCAAAGTAGATAAATCCAATGTAGAGAATCGAGAAAAGCATGCTCATCGAACCTAGGATGGTCATGAGCACGATTTTCATGGAGTTGTACTGACGAAGACCGTTTCCATACTTGCCTATCATGACGAAGATGGGAAGCAGCATAGTCTCCCAAAAAAGATAAAAAAGCACTAAGTCAAGTGAGAGCACCGCGCCCGTAACTCCGGTTTGAAGCAGCATCATGTTGTACCAGTACCCTTTTCTGTCTTCATGAAACATATAGACGTAAAGCGGCGGCATCAAGATGGTGATAAGCGTCAAAACAACGAGAGAGAGATAATCAACGCCTATGAAGTAGCTAACCCCCGCGTTGTTAATCCAAGGGAGGCGTTGCGTAAACTGCATGCCTTGTTGTGGGTCAAAGTGCCATATCAAAACGCCTAAAAGCGCAAAAGTGGCAAAAGAAGAGAACGTCGCTCCAACTTTTAGGACCTTTATGGGGGCTTTGAGCACGCCAAGAAGGATTGCCGTAAAGAGTGGCAAGAAGATGATGTTTGTAAGAATGTGCTCCATGTTACAACTCTCCAAATTTAAAAAGTATATAGTACGACATCGCCGATACGCCTGCTAAAATATAGAGGGCGTAGTATCTCACTTTTCCATTTTGCAGTTTTGCAAAGAGGCGGGCCGAGTATTTGTAGAACCAAACGTTGAGCAGAAGAAAACCGTCAAAGAGTTTTGGATCGATTACTTTGTCAATAAATTCGCTCATGAGAAGCAACGGTTTTATGATGAAAAATTCATAAAGTTCATCCACGTAAAACTTGTTGAGAACGACTTTTTTAAAGAGCGTATTCGCTTGAACCTCTCGCGTCTCTTTGGCGAAGAGCTTGTACGCCAAGAGCATTCCCGTCACTCCCAAAAGTACGTTTAAAGAGGATAGCATGTACTCTGTCGAGTGAGAGATATGAAACGCTCTGTCTGGAAGATTTAAAAAAGCGTTTATCCATGAAGAGCCGCCGTAAGCTTCATTGACTCCCAAAAATCCAGCGCTAGCGCTTCCAAAAGCGAGAAAGACTAAAGGATAGGTCATTGACTTTGGAACGCTTTGCAGATTGTGACTTGTTTTTGGCTCCGCGTGAAAAACGCTAAAGAGAAGCCTAAACATATAAAAAGCGGTCAAGCCTGCGGTGAGCGTTCCGACGCCCCAAATGAAATAGCGTTCGCTCGCAAAAGCGGTGGTTAAAATGGCGTCTTTGGAGAAAAACCCGGCAAAGGGAGGGATGCCGCTAATGGCCAAAGTCGCGATAAACATGGTGACGTAGACAAGTTTTAAACGCTTTTTGAGTCCACCCATCTTAAAGATGTTTTGCTCATGATGAAGAGCGATTATGACGGCTCCCGCTCCCATGAAGAGAAGCGCTTTAAAAAACGCGTGAGTAAAGACGTGAAAGACGCCGCCACTATAAGCGCCCAAACCGACGGCGATAAACATATATCCCAGTTGGCTCATGGTAGAGTAGGCGAGTATCTTTTTTACGTCGCTTTGATACGACGCGATGATGGCGGCAAAAAGAGCGGAAGCCGCGCCGATGGAAGCGATGAACAGACCAACGTCGGGGATAAGCTCGTAGATGAAACTATATCTCGCCACCATGTAAACGCCGGCCGTGACCATGGTCGCCGCGTGGATGAGCGCCGAGACGGGAGTGGGTCCCGCCATCGCGTCTGGCAACCAAACGTACAGAGGAATTTGCGCCGACTTGCCCATGGCTCCCACAAACAAAAGCATGCCGATAATCGAGAGCGCGTTGAGGTCAACGAGGTGAATGTTCGCTTTTACGCTATCAAACGTAAAACCATGCCCTTCGAGTGAAACAAAAAGAAGCGAGAGCGCTATGATAAAACCAAAATCGCCAACGCGGTTTAAGATAAAGGCTTTGTTCGCCGCTTTGACGTTTGCCGAGTCTTGATGGTAAAAGCCAATCAGCAGATAAGAACTCAGCCCGACCAACTCCCAACCGACGAACATCATGATGGGATTGTCCGCCAAAACCAAAAGAAGCATGCTTCCCATAAAAAGATTGAAGTAGCTAAAAAACTTTCCGTATCCCGCGTCGTCTCTCATGTAACCAGCCGCGTAGACGTGAATGAGCGTTCCGATGAGGGTGATGAAACTTATCATCACGGCGCTAAGCCTGTCGAGCATAAACGCGACTTCTATCTTAAACTCGCCGACGTTTATCCAAGAGAAGAGCGAGTCGTGAATCGTGGCGCTGCCATTGAGGAGTTGGTAAAGCGCCATAAAAGAGATGACCGCGCTAATGGCGGGCGAGCCGACGCCGAGGATGGTGTAAAAGGCGTAGTTTTTCTTGTTCGCGTCGCCAAGATAGAGAAGAGCCATAAGGAGCGCCGAGAGAAAAGGCAAAATTACTATAACACTAAGCATGTTTCCTCCCTTCGCCAAGTTTGTCGAATCTATCGCTGTCAATGGTTTGTTTGGCTCTGTAAAGATGAATGATCATCGCCAAAAAGAGCGCCGCTTCCGCCGCGACGACCGCTATCATAAGCAAGGCCATGGCTGAAGCGTTCGCGTCTCCTAAAACTTTTGAGTACGTCGCTAGAAGAAGATTCACCGAACTCAGCATAAGCTCGACCGACATGTAAACTATAAAAAGATTTCTTCTACTCACTAGACCTATAAGCCCCAAACTAAATAAAATGGAGACTAAAAGATAAAACATATCCGGTGTCATACGTTCTCCTCTTTTTTGATAATTTCTTCCGTTTTTACAATTTCTTCTTTTCTTGCGATTACGATCGCTCCGAGCATCGCCGCTAAAAGCAGAATGGAGACTATTTCAAAAGGCAAAACCCACTCGCTAAAGAGCGCTTTTCCCACGACTTTTGAAGTAATCGTCTCCATCTGCGCAAAATTTCGATGCGCGGCGCTCAGCGTTTTGTAGAGCAAAAAAGTAAAAGGCGCCACCAAAACGGACGAGAGTAAAATCCACTTGTATTTGTTTGGCTCGTGAGGGAGACTCTCCTCTTTGGCGTTGATGGTTAAGATGGTGAGCATGCTTAAAACGACAATCGCTCCAACCGAAACCATGATTTGCGCAAGCGCTAAAAATCTGTTCTCAAGAAGCGCGAACATTCCAGCCACTCCTATCATGGCGATCAAAAATCCAAAAGCGCTATAAATAGTCTGTTTGTTGAGAATCATCGCGACGCTTCCACCAATCATAAACATTGCCAATATGGCGAATATGCTAACCTCGAGCACAACTCACCTCCTCGCCAAAAGCTCCCTTATGAGACAACAGTCGCTCTTTGTTCATGACAAAATCCTCTCGTTTGTTTCCCGTGAGTGAAAAGATTCCGGTGTCCATGCGAATGGCGTCGCAAGGACAAGCCTCGACGCAGTACCCACAAAACACGCACTCCAAGGTGTCTATGAAAAAGCTCTTAGGCATTTTTTCATCTTTGCCGTCTTCTCTCTGCGTCGCTTCAATGAAGATGCAGTTTGAGGGGCAGGCCGTCGAGCACATGAAGCAGGCGACGCAAGCGATGGAGTCGTCCGCTCTATGAGTAAGCCGATGAAGTCCTCGGTATCTCTGCGTAACGTCCGTTGGTCGCTCTTCGGGATATTCGAGCGTGTCAATGGCGTTTGAGTCGTTGACGTTGTTAAAAAGATGCTTAAAAGTCACCTTCAAACCATCCGCAATGGCGGGAAGATAGAGCTTGTCTCTAAAGCTCGCGCTTGGTCGCGCGACTATTTTTACGTTGTGAGCCATTATAAAACTCCTATTACGATTATTGCGGTGATAAAGACGTTGACAAGTGAAAGGGGAAGCAGGTAGCTCCAGCCTAGTTTTTGCACTTGGTCGTATCTAAACCTTGGTACCGTCCATCTTATGATAATAAAAAAGATATTGAACGTCATAAGTTTGACTACAAAAACGACTACTTGAAAAAGCGCTATGGCTATAGAATTGCCGAGGGAATTATCAGCTACAAAAATGAGATAAATCAAAATTGCTTCAACTAAAAGAGTCATGCCAATCATGACGATGGTTAAAACTTTTGTTTCAAAGTTTCTACCGCCATCGGTCGAAACGCTAGGACGAACGCCATTGTTTTTTCTCATCCATCTTATAAGTATAGCCACGATGAGTGGCATGACAATCATGATGGAGCTAGCGAAAATGGAGAAGTTCTCAGCTAAAAGTTGAGTGGAGACCCAAGGGAGATTGTAGCCGCCAAAAATCATGGTGATGATGACCGCGCTCGCCGTGTTCATGGCGACGTACTCGCCCATAAAATACATGGCGAATTTCATAGCGGTGTACTCCGTCATAAATCCCGCGACTATCTCGCTTTCGCCCTCGGCAACGGTAAAAGGGTTGCGATTCGTCTCGGCAAAGAGTGAAACTATGAGGATGATGGAGGCCAAGGGCTGGAGTAAAATCCCCCATGCGGGTAAAAAACCAAAAAAAGTTCCACTCTGCAAAGCGACCATCGCGTTGAAGTCAACGGTGTCGTAAGTGATGATGAACGCCAAAACGCTAAGACCCAAAGGCAACTCGTAGCTAATCACCATCGAACCAGCGCGAGCCGCTCCCAAGAGAGCGTACTTGTTGTGAGAGAGCCATCCGCCAAATATAACGCCCAAAACGCCGATGGAACTAACGGCTAGATACCAAAATACCCCAAAGTCGATAGGCAGGGCTTGAACTCGTAAACTCTCTCCATCCAAAATTAACGTGTCGGCAAACGGTATGGCCATAAAAGCTAAAAGAGCCGTTGCGAAAGTGATGATTGGCGC
>CALDOC010000554.1 GCA_937914675.1 uncultured Sulfurimonas sp. | reverse complement strand
CTCCAGGACTTACCACTCCAGCCAATCCAACGTCGGAGGTTGTTTTAAAAGCAAACCTTAACTCAGGTCCAATTGTCGAGACTTACTCTTCCGCTTATGAAGTTAAAAGTTACGCTGCTGGAGTAGTCGTACCAGATCCAGCGGCTATTGATGAAAATGGAATAGCCATAGATTCTGGAAATCTTGGAGTCATGTTTAACGAGACGGGTGAAGCTTTTTCTCTCCAAGAAGGACAAGGCGTATGGGCGTCTTTTTCTAGTAGCGAAGTTGGTCCTGGCCTTACCGTCGCCGCTGGAGCTACGGATTTTGACATTACTCTGACAATGGATGACGGGACGCCTAAGTACATCACTGCCGCGGGAGATCCAGCAGATAGCTCGGCAGAAAACGCAAATAGATTTGTCGCCGCCATAAACACTCAAGCGGCGGTTACTGGAGTTAGAGCGTCGGTATCGCCAACCGGTGAGATTACTCTGACAAATACAAACGCTAGCACTTCAGCGTCACATAATATTAGATTTACAGATAACGCGGGCACGTCTGGAATAGTTGTAGACCCTCTGACAGACACTCCTACAAGCGCATATCAATACGTATATAACGCCACCTCTTCCATCAAGGTGGTAGACGCCGATAAAACATTTACGACAATGGCTGATTTGAGAGAAGCCATGGAAATTCAAGCTCGCTCTGATGGTGGAGCTACCAATGGGATTGTGATAAACGTTAACGCTCAGGGAAAATTTGAGGTAACGAACACGGGTATTGGCGCTGATGATTATGACATGAGCTTGAACGTAACGGCTATCGACAACGCCTTCACTAGTGAGAACACTCGTTTTACGACAAGTATGTCAGCGCTAAATTCAGTTATTGCAAAAGGGACACCTGGTACGGCGTATTCTAGCAGTTTTAACGCCGCGACACACTCTAGCAGTATTGATATTTTTGACTCCTTAGGTTCTAAACATACGGTTAGAACGGACTTTAGAAAAACTGCCTTAGACTCTGCGGCTGGAAG
>CALDOC010000553.1 GCA_937914675.1 uncultured Sulfurimonas sp. | reverse complement strand
CTTTTATAGGCTCTTTTACTAAAACGTAAAATCCTATCTTTGGCTCTATGTATTTTAAAGATAAAATTCTCGTAGATTCCATCTTTTGATTGAGCTCTTTTTGAGGTGAATACCCAGCCCACGCTTGTGAAAAAGCGTCATAAACAACTACAAATTCAACCTCTTTATGGGTAGAAAAAGTTTTTACCACGTCTACTCCGTTCTCTGCGGATAAAATATAATTCCATCCTTTTTTCAAATCATAAACGTTTTGAAAAGCTAAAGAAGTTTTGTCTCCAACAAAGCCGTCATTTGTTAAAACAAAGCCACTCTTGGAGCACTTAAACTTTTGTAAATCAAGACTTTCCAAGGGCTGAGAGACTTCGTAAGTTCCATTGTCAAGACTCCATGCAACGCTATTGCTGGACTCTATCGTTTTTAGATTTTGATTTTTAGAACCAAGAACGTCATAAGATTCACAATCTGCGTTTAAAGTGATACTTATGAGCGTCATAAGAGGGAAAACGAAAGATTTTTTCATGTATAAGCCCTTTTTCAAGGGATTATAACATAAGTATAAAAAACTTTACAAGCCAAAAGAAAGGCTTATAAAGTTTGGTTAACTAAAACTCCGCCAGATATGTCAGCTGGCGCGCTCGAGCTATTGCCCGTTGCAGGCAATGTATATCTATATACTTTGCTTCCAAGTTTGATGTAAACTCTCTGAGCGATATAATCGGCAGGATAAGTTATCTTAGCGATATTAGCCACGTCTTGAGTAGCGTCGTTTACAAACACCGTCACTGGCACGGCAAAAGGATTTGACGACGATTGGACTTCATAAGCCATTTTCACCGTTGCAAGATCAAGTTGTGCAGTTAACGTAACGCCATTAGACACGTTCTGATCAGACGTAAAAGTACAAGTTGCGTCATATTGTCCGCCAAGTACGGTTGATATTGCCGCTCCACTGTTTGTGTTTGTCAATAAAACAGAGTTCTTAAGCATAGGAACATAACTTATCGTTTCAACGTCCGAAGCGTTTGATTTGCCTAAAGTGGCTCCATCCGTCGCAAATATTTTCAAGACGTACGCTGGATCCGCAATCGCCAAAGGAGCCAATTGAGAGCAAAGGTTGTAAGACGCCGCGTCTGCCGCCGGTATTGTAAACTTCGCGTTAAGCGCGGTATTTTCAGCTGGGATGGAATCTTGATACACGTAATAATTTGTAACGCCTGTGCTATTGGACTCAATTGAAACCGATTGCCCATCTAAAAAGGTAATCACTGGTTTTACTGGTTTAGTATAATCGATTATAAGACCTGTGTTGAAATTGGCCAATCTATAACCAAGACCGTCAGCCACGTTGAGAGTAATCTCTCTATCCGTTCCCGCGATTAGCTCCG
>CALDOC010000552.1 GCA_937914675.1 uncultured Sulfurimonas sp. | reverse complement strand
AAATAATAGACTAAAACTCCTTATTTACAGAGATTTTAAAATGTCAAAATTATAATTACTAACAAATTACTATATTTATATAAATATTGTTTTTTTAGTGTATACTTACGAAGTAAAAAAGAGGTTTAAATGGTTCAAGAATATGATTTATTGCTCTATATACTCTCTACTTCAAAAGATAGAAGAGTTGTCTATATTTTAAATAGATTGGAAAACATAAAGAGAATGTTGCGTGAATGACGCCCTACTTCTCATAACTTTTTTCATCGTTGCTTTTACATCCACATATTTTTATTTCAAAAAAAAGAGAAAGAAAAGAGAGAGATTGCATGACGACTATCTTCTTGATAGTTTTTTTGATTTGAGATACGACAAATAGTTAAAATATTAAATAGTATGATAAATTTTCAACATGGGAAATATTTAAAAACGAACTCATTTAATACAAGTAAAGAATAGTTTTTTATAGACTTTGAAGCCCTAAAAGTAGGCTTTATAATTTTGGATGATGAACTTGGGCTAAGATATTGTCACTTGTTTTCAGTTTTTTAGCCAAAAAAGTTTTTTTCTGTACTATTTTTACAAATTATGCGTTCTCATTTTCTTCATGTCGGATCATGACGTCCCAACACACAACAATAAAATTCATAATAAAAAATTTGGCATGTTGGGTCATCTCTTTATTGACTCTTTTTAATTTCTTAGACTCTTTTTGCAACTGAAACATCACCATAAAAAAGTGTTCCACCTTCTCTCCCACAAAATGTCCCATCTTTTTTTCTATTTGTTCTAAAAAATCTTTTGCTCGCAAATCAACGTCATAAGATTCAAAGGTTACAAATAAAGTGGGAACGATTTTCTCAATACTGTTGAACAAAGCGCTTGGAAGCAAGGTCATTGGAAGTTGATGAAAAAGCGCGCTTGAGAGAGAATTCATTTTATCCATCATAACAGATTCATGCTCATCCGCCCTATCCTCGTGAAGAAGATAGCTATATAAATTGGAAACTAAGACGTAATAATACTCGTATATCTCTAAAAACTTTTCTACGTCTCGTTCTTTAACCTTATATCTCTCTAGCGCGTCAGAAGCCACCCTCTCAAAAGGTATCTCTTCTTTTGCCGCGAAGACTCCTGAAATTACAAAGAATTCGAAAAACAAATCTACTTTATAGCCAAGTTCTTGAAACCTGGCTTGCGTCTCTTTGATTAAATTGCCGCTTATCATCTCGGTAGTCATAATCTCTTGTTTATATTCACTCATACAATTCTCCTAAAAATCTTCATCTACATGATTATATTATCAATAAACTTAGCCAATGGTTCTATAATTAATTAAGTGCTTTAAACGAAGAAGAGTTACAATTGTCGTTTTTACCATTCTAAGCTTACTCAAACGCTTCATAAAAAGCTTGAACGTCATCATAAGTTAATG
>CALDOC010000551.1 GCA_937914675.1 uncultured Sulfurimonas sp. | reverse complement strand
GGTTCTCCAAAATAATAACCTTGAGAGTAATCTATCCCTAACTCTTTGACTCTATTTTGAACCTCTTGGCTATGGACGAACTCAGCAATCATTTCGATACCGCTTTTTTTGCATATCATAATGATGGCGTCGACGATAATCTGACTTTTTTTGTCAGTTAAAATATTTTTTATAAAAGAGCCATCTATTTTAATATAGTTTGGTTCAATGTCAAGAAGTCTTGAAAAATTGGAGTTTTCAGATCCAAAGTCATCTATCGCAACCTTAAATCCATTTTCTCGCAATGAATTGAGTTGCTTCAACGTTGTCCCTTTATCTAACGTAGTGATGTCTTCTAATATTTCCAAAATCACTCGGGAAGGATTAATGTTATATTTATCTACGTTTTTGAGTAAAAAACCTTCCAAATAATCCATGCTTAAATCGGAATCTGTAATATTGATAGAAAACTCAAACTCTGTTTTACTGAATTTTTTAAAACTCTGCGCTATTAGCGCTTTTGTGACAAAAGCGATATTTCCAGTCTCTTTAGCGGCTCTCATAAATCTATATGGAGAAATTATCTCTTCTTCATCCCTTAATCGCGCTAAACACTCATACTTTTCTAGTTTTCCCGTACGATTATTTATAATTGGCTGAAAATAAGCGATTATGTTTTCGTCAATGATCGCTTCTTGGATTTTATGCATCCACACTACGTTTTGCTGTTTTTCATTGACAAACTTTGATGATGGATTGAAAATTTTAAAATCATTGCGCCTTGTTTCTCTTAACTCTTTCATAGCTAATTCAGCCTGAGTAATGTTTATAACGCCTTTAGCTTTAGATATTCCTATCGTTAATGAAATTTGAAGTTCTATTTCATCCTCTATCACCATAGGCGCTAAAGAAAAAAACGACAATATTGATTTGGCGATAGTGGCCATCTGCTCGTCATTTAATTTTTGACTATCGACTAATACAAACCTATCGGAACAGTATCTAAACATAGTTCCCGTAACTGGCGTAAATTTTTTTAGATATTGTGATATTTCTATCAATACTTTGTCACCGACATCATATCCAAAGGCGTCGTTTATAGTTGAAAAATTATCAATATTTATTAAAAAATAAGTCACGGTATCATTTTTATGCAATCTATCAATTAACGCTTTATTGTTAAGCAACTTAGTAAGTTGGTCGTAATTCATATTTTTACAATTATCCTCTATTATTTGACAATAACAAAGCTATCGGGTATAACCGATTTATACTTTGGCATACTCATTCCAATGTTGGCGTTTATATACGTTGGATCGGCTACGACGTACTTTCTTCTGCCATCTTTAACGCTATCGCCCTCCATAGGGATATAAAGGGCCGTAGCCATATGGTCACTGTATTTTACGCCAATGACGCTTACATGAAATAACTCTTTCATGAGATAAGAATAAAGTATCGCTCTATCTTCGCAATCCGACTTTTCAAAGTATAGAGTCTCTTGAGCGAACATAACTTTTTCTCTGCCAAACTGTTTGTCGTCAACCTCGTAATCAAACGCGTTTTGAACAAAATTCAAAACAAAGTTCATAGCGACGCTGGCTTTTTTCCCATCAATGTATTTTTTTATGTCTTGCGCGATTGCGCTATAAGTTCGTTCATCAAGAGGGGCGTTAAAATAAGTCTCATAATCGGCTTGTGGATAAGTAGCCATAAAATCTATGAGATTTTGATTATATTCATATGTCGAGTTGTACGTCTTACCATATTGTTTAAATGAAACTGTTTTAGTTTTGAGACTCTCTTTAAAATTTGGCAAAACCTTTAAAGAGAGATCAAGAGGTTTAGTCGCGTCTGGATAACTCTGTTGATATGTATAAAGACTCCCTACTTTGCCCTTCGCGTAGTTAGACACTACGTAAAACTTTCTTTTGGAAAATGCATAGTTGGGAGTAGAGTAAATCAGTTTTTCACTATAGTGCATCAAAATAACATGCTTGCTTGCAAGCCCTACTTTTACGTCATATCCCAATTTATTAAAAATAAACCAACTAAAAAGATTAGCCTCATCTGGATTAAAAAAAACTTTTTGCGCAATCTCTTTAACTAATAAATATATAGCCCAGTCATTGAGTTTCATATCTTTTGAAATTGTTTGGATAGACCTAACGAGATCTTTGTATTCACTAGACGCCATAGCGTTAAAAAAGCTTGCTATGCCCTCTTGATTTTGGGGATAATATTTTGCGTCTTTGATAGTTTGCGATATGTCAAGGCCTAATGAAGAACCAAAAAAATTAAAATCTAAATCTTTATTCATAGCTTTGACAACTAGTTCAGTCACTGGCTCAACTATTGTCGTTTTTATGATTTTTTGATTCTTTTCTTCTAGCAACTCTTTTTCAATCGGCTTAATTTTCTCTGGCGATTCTTGCTTTTGAACAGGCGCTGTGTCTTTTGCCACTTCTATTGGTTTTACGACTATATGCACCCTAGGACCGACTTCTTCTATCTTCTTGATTTTGGCGGGAGTGATATTTTTTGGTTTTTCTTTTTCATAAAGCGGTTTGGACATCTGCGCGTTGTACTCTTTCCATTGCTCTTTTAAGTAGTTGCTAAACTCCGAGTCCCTCTCGTCTTTATATTGAGAAAATGATTTTGTTTGAGAATTTTTAAAATCCTCAAAACT
>CALDOC010000550.1 GCA_937914675.1 uncultured Sulfurimonas sp. | reverse complement strand
TGGCGGTGCCTATCGGATTACTGACGTATTTTAAAATAAGAAAGTGGTTTTAATATATTGAACTATAAATTGACTCATTTTTCTTATCCGATAGAAAAGGCGCGTCGATTATTGGATTTAAAACGCTCTTTGCCTTTTTGCTCAAAATTATTTTTTTACGTCTAGTAAACATAAGTTAATTGCAAACTTGTACTCATCTGTTTATGTCTCACTGAAATTTCGCTCGCCATGCCTTGTGATACAAGTGCGGAAGTATTGTACGCATCGCTTTGTTCGTCTGCGTAAACAAACGCGACATCCGCTGACAAGTCGTCGTTAAATGAGTAACTTCCACCGACGCCATAGTGAGATTCAATATTGACGGGAAATCCTAAAAGGTTTAGTAGGTTAAGCGTCGCGCCTTTGGCGGTTGTCCCATCAAGTTCGCGAAGTGGACTTTTCGCGTAGTTGTAACCGGCTCTAAAAGCCCACTCTTTTTGTTTGTACTCATAGCCAAGTACGTATACGTTTTGATTTTTCCATCCAAAATCTTTATACCCTTTCGCGTCTTCCCAAGATACGTATTTGTAATCAAAAGCCAAAGCGTGATTTTCTAAAAATTGATAGGAAACTCCAAGACCAATTTCCGCCGGTTGTTCCAAATCGTCACTCAGCGCTCCGCCCAAAGACGTCGCAAAAGGTTGCGTGGCGGCTGAAATCTGCCCTTTATAGTTCATTTTAATGGATGATTTATAGACAACTCCAACCGTTAAATCATCGACGCCTTGCTGCGTTAAATCATATGAAAGGCCAAAATTGTAACCCAGTCCAAAATCTTTTGAGGAGCCATCCGCAACGTTGTTCACTCCGCCGGCGCCATCGGGAGTTTTATAGTTAATGTCCAACTCGCCATATTGTAGTATCGGCGTAAATCCCACGCTCAAACCACTCTCTTTATAAACAAGAGGAACGCCGAATTTAATTAATCCCAATATTGTACGCATCTGCATAGTTCCATTGCCGCCAGTTGCCGCGTTTCCCGATTCGCTGTAATCAGCGCCCAATCCTCCAATAACCCATATGCCAGCGCCCCAATAAAAATTATCATTTACTTTTTTGGCAAAAGAGAGTTCTGGAATAAACGTAAGATCTGAACTGCTATACTCTTCACCCGCGCCACCATCATAATAAGCTACGGGGTGAAAAAACGTTGTAGTCACTGAAATTTCCGTGCCTTCAACCGATGAGAGCATGGCGGGATTGACGAGCGCGGATTCCGCGCCGTAACTTTTAGCGACGCCCAAACCACCCATGGCTCTTGACTTGGCGCCAAGACCAAT
>CALDOC010000549.1 GCA_937914675.1 uncultured Sulfurimonas sp. | reverse complement strand
ATCGCAACAACCGAGCGCAACATAAAACAAAACTCGGATAAAAATGACGAAAGCGCCGAGGAGTCGTAAAAACACCATAATTCCTCCATACTTTTTTGCTACAATCTTTTAATGTTAAAAAAAGGCCAATCCAATGAGTGAAAAAAAAGAATCACGGGAGTATGAAAAGCTTTTAAGGGGCAAAGCGGAGAAATATCTTTGCGGAGAAAAGCTACTTCACAAGCAAATCGACGAGATGTCCGAGAAAGAGATAAAAACGACGTTTGAGGAACTTGAAGTTCACAAGATTGAGCTTGAGATGCAAAACGAAGAGCTTAAAATCGCGCAAGAACAACTCGAGAAGTCCAAGCAAAGGTATTTCGACCTTTACAATTTCGCTCCAGTCGGTTATCTCACGATTGACAACAAAGGCTCCATTACTGAGCTAAACCTCACTGCCAGCTCCATCCTCAAGGAGAATAGAAGTTCTTTTATCAAAAAAAGTTTGTCAAAATTTATCGCTAGCGAGTATGAAGACGCATACTATTTCTTTCGTAACAAGATACTTGATTTGGGCGAAACTCAATCTTGCGACATACAAATGCTAAAAAAAAACGGTGAGGTTTTTTGGGCGCATCTCGTGGGTAAATTAGTTGGAGAAGCTACAATCAACATCGTATTCAGCGACATTTCCGAGCTTAAAAAGCTTCAAGAAGAGATGACGCGAAAAGACGAAACCATGATAGCGCAATCGCGCCAAGCCGCTATGGGAGAGATGATTTTCATGATAGCGCATCAGTGGAGGCAGCCTCTCAACGTTGTGTCGATTTTGGTTAACAGCGTCAAATTATCCATGGAAATCGGCGAAAAAGTCTCGGACGAAGAGTTGCGTACTTGCGTAGACTCCGTTTCGCTTCAAGCGCAGAAACTCTCTACGACCATTGACAATTTTGTTACGTTTTTTAAGCCGACGAACAAAAACGACGCAACGACCATAGAAGACGTTTTCGAGGCCACCTTTAGCTCCATAGGAGAAAGTTTGCAGAGCAATGGCGTTTCGCTAAACGTCCAAAACTCCGTCAAAAAGCCTTTGTCCATCGACAAAGGCTCGTTAATACAAGTTTTACTCTCTCTTGTCTCAAACGCGAAAGAAGCTCTCCTTCAAAGGAATACGATTCAGCCCACAATCGACGTAAACGCGAGCGAAACGGATGAGACGATAACCATCTCCGTGCGCGACAACGCGGGTGGAATGGAAAAATCGATTATGAACAAACTAGGGCTACCCTATTTTTCAACGAAAAAAGAACTCAACGGTACGGGACTTGGGCTCTATATAGCTAAAACGATTGTGGAGAAGCATCTTCTCGGAGAACTAAAGTGGCGAAACGAAACAAAAGGAGCCTGCTTCGAAATTATCCTCAAACGCGATTGAAAGGTTTAGGCGGTAACCTTCGGATAAAAAGGCTTTCATAGACTTCCTTTTAAAACTTTAGGCAAGAGATACGTAAATTTGGTTATGGAGTCGAAGGAAGTCACCTTTGGGACAATCTTGTAAGCGCTACAAATGGTCGCCACGATTTCGAGACCGATCCCCATGCCAATCTGCTCAAAGTTTTCTCTATATCCATCCTCAAAAATTCTGTTTGGATTTTTAATGTCGGCGCCGCTATTTTGACACGAGAGCTCCACGGAATCTTTAAGACTGAGAACCTTAATGACGATTGTCGTACTCGACTTCGCGTATTTCACCGCGTTGGACAAAGTGTTATCCACGACTCTGAGTAAATCCACTTTGCGCATCCAAACGAAACTCTCCTCTTCCCCTACAAACTCAATGGCGATTTTTTTAACATGGGCTAGAGAGGCGAAAAAACGCACTCTTTCTCCCACAAACTTCGCCATGTCTACTTTTTCCACCATCCCCTCTTTTTTCGTCTCGCTTAAAGAGTAGTACAAATCGTCATAAACCAACTGTAGGGTTTTAGAGCCGGCTGATATGGCTTCCATGTAGCGACTTAGTCCGTATGTTATCTCTTGCATCTCGAGTGAAGTATTGATGATCGCCAAGGGGTTGTACAGTTCGTGGTAAGATCTGCGCAAGAGCTGTTTGAGGGATTTAAAAACCATTATTTTGTGCAGGTGCAGAGATACTTTAGCGACCAATTCCTCCCGTATCATCGGTTTTGAAAGGTAATCGTCCGCTCCGCAGGCAAACCCTTTGAGCTTGTCTTCAACTCCATAAAGCACGGATGTGAATATGACCGCGACGTCTTTCGTTTTTGGATTGAATTTAATCGTTTCGCACAGAGAGTAGCCATCCATTTCTGGCATAACGACGTCAAGTAAAATAAGGTCTATCGCGTTTGGTTCGATTCTTAGGAGGGCTTCTTTTGCGCTTGAAGCCACAAAAAGCTCCACTCTCACGTCTTTTAGCATGTCGGCAATAATCGCTAGATTTTCAGGCTGGTCATCCACAATAAGCACTTTAGGTCTGTCTAATTCTTCTAAAATCATTCATCCGTTCCCTCCCCCATTTTTTTTAATTCTTTCATTATCAAAATGATAGCGCGAATTTATGGAGAAACTATGGATTTCACGATGGAATCAAAGCTCTCAATCTCATGGCTGGCTTCATCCATCATGCCATTTTTTGAAGTCTAAAATATTTGTAAGTCTCATGAAAAACAAGAATGATGATTGGAAATGGGATTAAAATCCATAAATCCCCAAGCGGCACGTGCGCCGTGTTAAAGACTTTTTGAACCGACTCCACGTTTAAAAGCGTCCACATCCACGCAAAAACCGTCGCCATGGAAAATAGCAAAGTTTTGTTCGAGTTCCAACGCAGCGTCCAGACGTTGAAATCCCAACTTCTCATAGTCCATGCGTTGGCGAGTTGGCTTGTAATCGCGCCAAGAAGCGTCATGGTCATCGCCTGCGCTTGGAAAACAGGGTCGTGCAAATCCACTTGACCGTATTGCCAGCCATGACTTAAGAGAAAGGTTATGAACGCGAACATGGCGGCGCTCGCTTCGATGACGCCTATCAAAAAATATCCTCTCTTAAACACTTCAAAATCCAAGATTTTTTCGTCCTTGCCCACGGGCGCTCTTTTCATAACGTTTTTCTCAGGCGCTTCGCTTCCAAGAGCGAGTCCAGGGAGCATGTCCGAACCGAGGTCGATGGATAAAATCTGGATAACGGATAAAGGATTTGGAATTTTTAGGAAAAAGGAGAGAATATATGGGGCGATTTCGGGAACGTTTGAAGACAAGATGTAAGTCACGAATTTTTTGATGTTGAAGTAAACCGTTCTCCCCTCCTCTATGGCTGAGACGATTGAGTTGAAGTTGTCATCCAAAAGTATCATGTCGCTCGCCTCTTTGGCCACGTCCGTTCCGCTTCCCATGGAGATGCCGATGTCGGCTTTTTTAAGCGACGGGGCGTCGTTGACTCCGTCTCCAGTCATGGCTATCACCTCCCCATTGCTTTGCAAGGCGTCCGCAATTTTGAGTTTTTGACCGCTCGCCATCCTTGCGAAAATATAGGTTTTTTCCTTTAGCGTCTCTTGAAGCTCTTCTTCGCTGAGTTTCGCCACGTCGGCGCCGGTTAAAACGCCATCAAACTTAAGCCCGACGCTCCGTCCGATAGCCGCCGCGGTCTTTTCGTTATCGCCCGTAATCATAATGGTTCGGATGCCAGCGGTATAGCACTTAGCCAAAGCCTCTTTAACCTCTTCTCTAGGAACGTCCATAATGGCGACAAGACCCAACAGCGTTAGATTTTCCTCTTCGTCCTTGTCATGCGTCGCTATCGCCAAAACCCTAAAAGCTCTGTTTTGGAAACTCTCCAACTCCGCTTGCGTTTTAGCTTTCGCGTCTTCGTCAAACTCTTTGACGCCATCCGTGTCTTGATAATATTTACTTTTAAGGAACACGACTTCGGGCGCGCCTTTTACGTACAAAATCTCTTTGTCGCCCAGCTTTGCGAACGTGGACATCATTTTTCGCTCGCTGCTAAAAGGGTTTTCTTTGATTTTCTCAAATTTGACGTCTATCGCGTATTTTTTAGCGGCCGCCACGAGCGCCAACTCGGTCGGGTCGCCGAGCGTCTTGCCATCTTCTATGGTGGCTCTGCAATTAAACGCGCCGGCTTTTAGGAGATTTTCCAAGTGGTTTTTTGAGCGCTCGTTTTCGCTAACTAGAGAAAACTCGCCGCTTAAATCATATCCGCCGCCGCTCACGCTAACTCTTTCGCCGCTTGAGAGATAAATCTCTTTTAAAGACATCTCGTTTTTTGTAAGCGTTCCCGTCTTGTCCGTGCAGATTGTCGTAACGCTGCCCAAAGTTTGAACGGACGCCAGATTTTTAATGAGCGCGTTTCTCTTCGCCATTCTCTGCGAAGCAAGCGAGAGCGAAAGCGTTATGGTAGGCAAAAGTCCTTCGGGAACGTTCGCCACTATCAAAGAGAGAGCGAAGATAGCCGCGATAAGAGCGCCTTTTCCGGAGAAATATCCAAGCAAGAAAAATACGACTCCAGCCAATAACGCAAGAATCGTCAGTATTTTCGTCATGCTAATAATCTCTTTTTCAAGAGGGCTCAGACCTTTTTCTATGTTGCTTGTCAGCGTCGCTATCTTTCCAAATTCGGTCGCCATCCCGATCGCCACGACTACCGCTTTGGCGCTGCCATTGACTACGGCCGTTCCCGCGTAAACCATGTTTGTCGCGTCCATGCTTCTTTTTGCGCCGCCGCTATTTAAACTTCTTTTGGATGGTTTTGACTCTCCGTTGAGCGACGAGGCGTTGATGTAGAGTTCATTTGATTCCAAAAGCACGGCGTCCGCCGCGATTTTATCTCCCTCTTCTAAGATTATTAGGTCTCCGGGAACCAACTCGCTGGCGTCCACTTCTAGGGTTTTGTTTTCTCTTCTCACTTTTACGATTGTCGGCATCAGCTTAAGCAACGCTTCCATGGCTTTGTCCGCTTTAAAGTTTTGCCAAAAAGTAAAACTGGCGTTGATGACGACCGCTCCAAAAATGGCGTAACCCAAGACGTCGTTGCCTTGACCCGGTTGATAACTCTGCGCTATAAAAGCCAAAATTCCGGCTATCTCAAGCAAAATTGGAAAAAATTCCACGTATTGTTTAAAGTACTCCTTTACGTAGTTTTTCTTCTTCTTTTGTTCTATGACGTTTGACCCGAACTCCTCTTGCCTTTTAATCGCTTCGCCATAATCCAAACCCCCTTCGCATGTTCTAAACTGACGTAAAAGATTCTCCGCGCTTAATTCGTAAGGTTTCATAGTTCCTCCTCATAAGCGATAAAATAAATGGTGTTCATAATTGGGTTTTCAAAAAACGCGTCAATGGGATGAGAGCCAAAAAAACTTCCGTCATAGTGCGCGCCGACAATCATTAAATCATAGCCGTTTTGCGCTATATGGGTTTTTATTTTTTCCCCTTCGGCTAGAGTGTAGTCATGTTTTAAATTAAATTTAAAACCCATCAAGGTCGCGATTCTAAAGTAGTGTCTTAGATTAAATATGACCTCTTTGAGCCTCTCTTTGATTTGAAGAGCGTCCACTTTGGCAAGTTCTCTTTTGCTTATCTTGTCAATGGAGTAAATTTCGGCTTTTGATTCGTAGGCAAAAGCGAAGGCGTAAAAAAGCGTGAATTTTTTAATCGAGAGTTTAGAGCCTCTAATGGGCAAAATAACGCTATCGACGCTGTTGGCTCTAAAAAGCTTCACGACTTTGACAACGGCCAAATCGACTTTCATGTCCATTTTTACGATGGACTGAGCAAACGATCGGTCAAATATGGAGTGATTGCGCCTAGAGGAGCAAAACATCATGTCCACGTCTTTTGACTTAACCCAGCTTTTGAGTTCTTTTAAATCTTCAAGAATCAATAGTTCAATTTCGACTTCCAAATAATCCGCCGAACGCTTTATATTTTCAAAACTTTTATCCAACTCTTTGGAATGGATTTTTTCCCTTATATAAAGCAAACTAAATTTGCAATCGAGTTTTTTCGCGTAACGCAACGCGTAAATCGACGAACTTTCCGAACTTAAAGACCCATTTATCAAACTGACGACTCTCATGGCGACCCCTTCAAAAATTATAATTTTGGAGTAAATTTTCCAACTCATCCGCAGAAATTGGTTTGGAGTAAAAATAACCTTGAATATTATGACACCCATTTTCAACCATAAAGTTTTTTTGCTCTTTTGTTTCAACTCCCTCTGCGATGATTTGTAGATTCAAGCTTTTCGCAAGGGCGATGACGGCTCTCGCTATGGCGGCGTCTTCCTCGTCATTTGGCAAACCTCTTACAAATGATTGGTCGATTTTTAGTTTGTTGATAGGGAGTTTTTTGAGATAGGAAAGTGAAGAGTAACCCGTTCCAAAATCGTCTATGGCCAAATTGATTCCAAGATTGCTGAGTTTCCTCAAGATTTTAATCGCTTCTTCTGGTTTAGTCATAATCTGTCCCTCGGTGACTTCAAGCTCAATCCATTGGGGTTGACAGTTCGTCTCTATCATCAAGGCTTCAAATATCTCGGCAAAGCTGTTTTGCTGGAGTTGTTTTACCGTGAGGTTCATGGCTAAAACGCCAGGGTTGAGACCTTGTTCGTAGTATTTTGAGATTTGGGTCATGGCGCTTTTCATGACAAACGCGTCTATCTCTATGATAAGCCCTGTCGCCTCCGCGAGCGGAATGAAATTAGCGGGAGATATTAAGCCCAATGTTGGATGGCGCCATCGAATGAGCGCTTCCATGCCTATGATGGCGTCTGTAATTCCGTTCATTTGCGGTTGATAAAGCACAGTGAATTCATTGTTTTTTAGAGCGTCTCTCATGTGTCGCTCCATGGAAACTCTCTCAAAAGCGAGGGCCGTCATCTCATGGCTATAAAATTGAAAATTGTTTCTTCCCTCGGTTTTCGCTTTGTACATGGCGGAATCGGCGTATTTTAAAAGATCTAAAGACGAGTCGCCATCATCAGGATATACGCTAACGCCGATACTGCTAGAGACGTATAATTTATGCTCTTTGAAAATAATTGGTTCGGATAAAAGATTTATTATTTTTTGAGCTAACAACGAAGCGTCTTGTCCTTGTTTTAAATCCTCAAGAGTGATGGTGAATTCATCTCCTCCTAAACGTGAGATAGAGTCCTCTTTTCGTACAATATTTTTTAATTTATACGCCACTTGCTTTAAAACTTCATCACCCACGTCATGACCTAAAGAGTCGTTTATCTCTTTGAAATGATCCAAATCTATGAACAGTAGCGCGACTTTTGTGTCATGGCGTTGAGCTCTTTTCATACTCTCTATAAGCTTTTCATGCAAAAGAGCGCGATTTGGAAGTCCAGTCAAAGCGTCATGGTGCGCTTGGTGTTTGAGTTTCTCTTTTTCGTGAAGCAGTTCATTTTGCACCTGTTTTCGCTCACTAATGTCTTGCCCAACGCTGATTGTTCCAATTGGATTTCCCTGTTCATCTTTTAAAATGGAGAAAGATAAATCGACGTCTATAATCTCCCCATTTTTTCTCATAACGCGAATCTCCTTATGATATTCTCCATCTTGCGTCAAGCGTTTTACGTTTTTTTTGAGAACTTTAATATCCTCTTTTGGATATACCATTGAAATATGTTTGCCAATGACTTCAACGCTTTTATAAGCAGTTAAAGACTCCGCGCCTTTGTTCCAACTCGTTATGACGCCCTTGAGGTCCGTGGCGACTATCGCGTCTTGAATCTGTTCAATGATTTGCGACTGTCGTTCATTGATCATTTGCACGGTTTTTTCTTTGCTAATATCCGTTTGCGTTCCAATCATGCGGGTAAGTTTTCCATTTTCGTCATAGAAAAGTCGCGCCTTTCCAACAATCCAAATATGTTTCCCATTTTCATGTCGCAAGCGATGAATCGTCTCAAAATATATCTCTTTGTGCGCAATGACTTGTCTCATTTTTCGCAAAACGGTTCTTAAATCATCTTTGTGGACTCTCGACTGCCAAGTTAAAAAGTCGTTGTCTCCCGTATCCTTAACTATGCCTAGCATCTCTTTCCAACTTAGCGATATGTAAGAGTCGTTCGTCACGTAATCCCAATCCAAAACGGAAGTGTTGCTTCCTTCAAGCGCCAAATCCGTGCGCTCTTTGAGTTTTTCGTTAATCTCTTGCGCTTCTTTAAGCGTTTGAATACTTTCTTTTATAACTTCTTGATCCACGGACATTTGATAAAAGTGTTTTGCGTGTCGTTTAATAAAGAGGAGATAATACATGGAGCCCAAGAGCGTAATGAAGCCAAGTATAGTGTAAGCGGAACTGTTTTGCAAAAACAACCAAAGAGTGGACAATCCCATGATTGGTATGAAAAACGACGCGTAAACCGACGAGAGCACTCCAAGGGTCAACAATCCCGCGGACGCTAAACCAATGTTGACTCCATAAACGATGAAGTGAGCTTCAGGATCGGCGCCATCCATAAAAAAGAGGGTCAATCCCCACAGGGTTCCCGTAAGAAACGTACCTATTTTATATAAATTTAGCCAAAAGTTGAGTTTTTTTTCTGAAGTCACGCCGCTAAGCTTTTTTACGTAATTTGACGCCACCCAAAAGCGAAAGCTCAGAACGCCAACATGAAGAACGGAACCCATAACGGTTGTACTCAGAGGAATTTTGTCTTTTAAAAGAAAGAACACGATAAGAAAAAAGACAAAAAAAGCGGATAGCGAATATTTGCTCGTTAAACATATTTGATAGAGCGCTTCTTTGGTGGCTTTTTGATGATTAGTGAGTTTGATCTTATATCCTTCTTGATACTCCACTCCATGAATGAGGTGGATTCTTCTTCCATGACCTAACTGGCCATTTGAAGAGAAGCATTATTGCCGTGTATCCCACGGTCAAGTACGTTTTTTGAAGCGCTTGACTATAAGCAAGCGTTCTATTGTAAATATCTTACAGCGCCTATTTGAGACGCAATGATTTGTCTTTGTTTGGGTGTAAACGAACTTTTACAGCTTTCAAAACATCTCCTTTTAAATATGGTGCGTACCTTGTATTATAGTTATTTTATGGTGAACTACCTCGCCCTAAAAGGCGAAGCTTCCTAGAAACTCCAAACTAAAGTTCGGATATTAAGAGGCTTTGACGGTAGCTCCTACCGCATTTTAATTTGGAATATTTTTTATTGCCTTTGTTTGGTTTTCACTAAGCATTTTTATAAAAAATTGAATCCTATTATAGCGAAAATTATTACTTAATCAGCAGAGCCGATATTTCTTATATCCCCGCCATGAATGGTCGGTGGTTTACGAAATAGGTGCTAAAAAGAGTCTAAGCAGAAAGAAAAAAGGTAGTGCTAATAGATTAAAAGCTAAAACTAAATTAGCAAAAAAGCACTTAAAAATTAAAAATAAACGAAACGATTTTCTACATAAAATCTCAAATCAACTTAGTGAAAACCAAACTGTGAAAGTTGAAGATTTAAAAATCAAAAATATGTCAAAACAAGCCAAGGGTTCAATAGAGAATCCAAACATGAGGGCAAGCGCTAAAAGCGAATTAAACCGTTCAATACTACAACAATCATGGGGAAAATTCTTCGAGCTTCTTGAATACAAGCTTGAAAGAAATAGAGGCTCACTCGTAAAAGTAGACCCAAAATTCACGAGTCAAAAATGCTCACAATGTGGACATATCTCAAAAGAGAATAGATTAAAGCAAGAGCTATTCGTATG
>CALDOC010000548.1 GCA_937914675.1 uncultured Sulfurimonas sp. | reverse complement strand
AAAAGAGCAGTGGAAAGAGTACAACGCTCAGATGTCTAAAGCACTTTATGAAAAACCAAAACCAAAAAACATCATTCCCGCAAAAATTAGAAAGATAGAAGAAGTCGGTCCCAGGGTGCATATAGTCGTAAAACCAATAAAAGAAAAAATAAAAGTGGCAAAAGTAATAGCCCCAATTCAAAAGAAAGAAATAGAAGAAAAAATTAAGCCGATTGAAAAAGAGTTGGAGGAAAAGAAGAGTCAACCGATCATAAAGGTTGTAGTGATTGAACCAGTTGTTAAAGCTATCAAAGAAGTGGAACTGGAACTAGTGGAAGTTATGAAAAAAGATGTAGATTTGAATTTTTATGGTTCTTCATTGGGCTTTATCATATCTCAAACTATCAAAGACGCAAAATATTATCCTCAAAATCAAGAGGGCGTAGCAAACTTTTTTAACGCTATGGCCTCAAGCGAATATGAAGATCTTATTTTATCTATAAAAACAATTAAAAAAGATATGAAACTCAATGACTGGGCTGTATATTTATTGGTTAAAGATATCGCGCAAAAAGTTTTTTTCAATCCGGACGAGGTCAATCTTTTCAGTTGGTTTATCTTCAATAAACTAGGATATGACGTAAAAGTAGGGCTTGCGAGTAAGCATGTTATTTTGATGCACTATAGTAAAAAACTTATTTACTCTACTCCAAATTATACATTTTCTAAAAGAAAATTTTACGTCGTATCTCACTATGCGAAAGGGAAAGTAGGGAGTTTATATACATATAAACAGAGTTATCCAGACGCGACTAAACCCCTTGACCTTTCTTTAAAAGTTTTGCCAAATTTTAAAGAAACTTTAAAAACTAAAACAGTTTCATTTAAACAATATGGAAAGACGTATAACTCAACATATGAATATAATCAAAATATTATAGATTTTATGGCGACTTATCCTCAAGCTGATTATGAAACTTATTTTAACGCGCCTCTTGATGAACGAACTTATAGCGCGATCGCGCAAGATATAAAAAAATACATTGATGGAAAAAAAGCCAGCGTCGCTATGAATTTTGTTTTGAATTTTGTTCAAAACGCGTTTGATTACGAGGTTGATGACAAACAGTTCGGTAGAGAAAAAGTCATGTTCGCACAAGAGACTTTATACTTTAATAAGTCGGATTGCGAAGATAGGGCGATACTCTATTCTTATCTTATGAAAGAGCTATTTCATGTGAGCGTTGTTGGGGTAAAATACAGTGACCATATGGCTACGGCTCTTTATATTCCTATGAAGGGAGATAGCGTTAAAGATGGCAGAAGAAAGTACGTGATAGCCGACCCAACATATATAAACGCCAACATTGGAATGAGCATGCCAAAGTATAAATCAGTTATACCAGATAGTTTTGTCGTTGTGAAAGAATAGAGGATAATTTAAAAATATGGACTACGACCCACTTACCAAGTTACTTAATAATAAAGCGTTAATCGATAGGCTGCATATGAATGACGCCGTGACTTATTTTTTAATAAATATTGATAATTTTTCAACCATCAACGACGCCTTTGGATATGATATTGGTGACAAAGTATTGATAGAAATATCACAATATTTAAAAAAGTTTACGCCAGTTACGGGAACTATGTTTAGATATTGTTCCGATAGGTTTGTACTAGTCGATAGTCAAAAATTAAATGACGCCCAGATGGCCAGCGTCGCCAAATCAATATTGTCCTTTTTTTC
>CALDOC010000547.1 GCA_937914675.1 uncultured Sulfurimonas sp. | reverse complement strand
CAGCTAAAGGCAAACACCGCGATATATGGTTTTAACAACGCTCAATTTAATGAAATGTGCATTTTGCAAAGTTCTTTGATGATGCAGTGGTACGCGACTGTGGACATAAGAAGCACTCATATTTTGGCGGCCATCGCGCTCATTATGGAATCGGGAAAGATTATAGTCTCCAAAGAACTCCATGCGAGCGATTATCTTGAAGAGTATAGAAAAGGATTTTTGGCTTGTACTAATATTCAAGAGTTTGAAAAAGAGTTTTTAGACACCACTTCATACTACTTAAGTTCAATTTTGTTTGAGCATTGGAATTTGGAACCGATTTACGTTAGGGTGTTAAAAGCGTTGGATTCTTTAGACAAATCTGCAGAAGAGCGTGATGACGTCACTAGGAAATACGCAAACGCCATTGACGTGATAAGAACGGCTATAAATTTAAAAGAGGTTTTGACGGATCAGTCAATTGAAAAAGCCTCAAAAAAGGTTAAAGAAATGGGACTAGACAGCGAAGGTTTTGAAGTTGTGGCGTATAAAGTAAAGAAAAAATATGAAGAATTCTAAAAATATGAAGACTCCGTACTACCTCTGTGAAGAGGCGCTTTTAGAAAACAATCTTATGGTTCTTGAGGACGTTCAAAAGCGAAGTGGCGCCAAGATTATCTTGGCTCTCAAAGGTTTCGCGATGTGGAGCACGTTTGACTTGGTTTCAAAGTACTTAAAAGGGTGTACCGCAAGCGGACTTTATGAGGCTCGTTTGGCTCGTGAAGAGTTTGCCAAGTTTAACGCGGACGCAGAGGTTCATACTTACTCTCCGGCGTTCAAAGACGACGAGATAGAAGAAATAGCCAAAATTTCAAATCATATCGTTTTTAACTCTCCAAACCAATTAAAAAGATTTGTTGCAAAAGTCAAAGAAATAAATCCCGACATTCACGTCTCACTTAGAATAAATCCCGAGGTCTCGTCTTCTCCCGTAGACATGTACAATCCATGTTCTCTCTACTCTCGTTTGGGTACGACTTTCGCCAATTTTGACGAAGCCGTTTTGGAACATGTGAATGGACTAAACTTTCACGCGTTGTGCGAACAAGACGCGGACGCGCTTGAAGAGGTCTTGGTCGCTTTTGAAAAGAATTTCTCCAAGTATTTTAAAAACTTAAAGTACGTTAACTTTGGCGGTGGACATCATATCACTAGAAAAGATTACGACGTTGAAAAACTTATCCGCATCGTTAAAGAGTTTCGAGAGAAGTATCATGTGGACGTCTATTTAGAACCGGGCGAAGCGGTTGGATGGCAAACGGGTTGTCTTGTTTCAACCGTTTTAGACACTTTTAAAAATGGCGTGAACGTGGCGATACTCGACACTTCGGCAGAGGCGCACATGCCTGACACTTTGGCGATGCCTTATCGCGCCATGGTGAGAGGTTCTGCAGAAGCTGGCGAAAAAGAGTTTACGTATCGTTTGGGCGGAAACACTTGTTTAGCGGGCGACGTCATGGGCGACTACTCGTTTGACAAGCCTTTGGAAGTTGGCGATGAAGTCGTTTTTGAAGACCAAATTCACTACACCTTTGTAAAAAACACTACTTTTAATGGCATTAAACTTCCATCTTTGGTTATAAAAAGAAAAGATGGCGAGCTGGATTTGATTAAAGAGTTTGGGTACGAAGATTATAGAGGAAGGTTGAGTTAAAATGATTGAAGACAAAGAGCGATGGAACAAGCGTCATGTAGAAAAACCTATGCGCCACAATGTAGAGCCAATCATAGAGAAATACATCAAAAAAGCCACGGTGGGAAACGCTCTTGACATTGCTTGTGGAGTAGGGCGAAACACGCACTTTTTAGCGGAAAAAGGTTTTTTGGTGGACGCGGTGGATTTTAGCGATTACGCGCTTGGCCAAGTGAAGAAACTCGCCACGATTACAACGATTGAAGCCGATTTGGACAAGTACAATTTGAATTTTAACAAATATGACTTGATCGTAAACGTAAACTATCTAAACCGTAGACTATTACCTCAAATAAAAGAGGCTCTCAAAAGTGGCGGAGTCGTGATGTTTGAGACGTTTATAGTGGCTCATGGAGACTTTACTCAACCCTCAAATCCAGAGTTTTTGCTTCGTAAAAACGAACTTCTTCACGCTTTTATCGGTCTTGACGTCATCTACTACGAAGAGAAAGACGATACGAACTTAAGAGGTGAAAAAACGCGAGTCGCTTCTTTGGTGGCTAGAAAAGCGTAAACTAAGAGTCGTTACAAGCCTTCAAGCAAAATATTCCAAAGCCTATCGACCTCTTTGTCGCTTAAAAAAAGCGTGGATTTGTTTTCAAACAGTTCGGTTAAGGCGTCTCTGTTTATGGCGAGAGTGTGCGTGCATTCTTCATGAGTGGGAAGAAACGCGCGAATGAGTGAAACGTCGCCTTGTATGGGCATGGAGCATAAAAAGCAATGAAAATCTTTGTGAAGTCGCCCCTCATGTTCCAATATCTTCACGTAACTCTCTATCGCGACGCGCTTGGGGTTTTGTCTGTTCCAGTCTCTTGAAGCGGCGTCTACCACGTCAAAGTAAAAAGAACCTATATCTTCCGCGTCTTTCAAGTGCTTGTGAAACAGAGATAAAAAGTCTTGCCATAAACGAAGCAATTTATAATCGTTTATCCACTTAAAGCCTATGTGAATGACGTCTTTGAGTCTTGAAATGGTTGATTTTGAAGAGGGGTCTTTTTCGTAGTCAATTTTAAAACC
>CALDOC010000546.1 GCA_937914675.1 uncultured Sulfurimonas sp. | reverse complement strand
TCATCGTCTTCCAAGGAAAAATCATCATCAAGTGAATCTAATAGTTCAAAATCTGTTCCAATATCCACTTCTTTTTCAATATGTTTAGAGCCAACTTTCTTGGAAACAAGAGAAAACAATTCTACCAAATCCGTTGGTAAAAATGGTTTTTTCAGAGTTGACGTAAACTCTGGCACGTCTTTCGTCTCTCTTGCGGAAATATACAATGACTCTGAAAACGTTATTTTTTCTTTAAGTTCTTCAAACATGCTTTCAGTGTAAGACGTATCATCAACTACTAACAAATCATATCTGCTTGATTTAATTTCATCTATGGATTTTACTACATCCAACTCATCAGAAGTTTTTTGTGCACTTAAAGTAACTAATTTGTTAACAACTGGGTTAGTATTTAAAAGTAATATTTTCACTTATATTCCTTGAGTCTTTGTGTCCAAATCTCTATTTTCATTATTGTATCAAAAAAAAACTAAAAAAGAATCTCTAATGTGTTAAAAGCTTCTTGCATCTGACCTTTTACTATTAGCGTCGTTGCGGTAATAGTAGCAATGAGAACTGCAAAAGCAACCATGATTTTAATTGGAAAACCGATGACTAAAAGATTAAATTGTGGCATGGTTTTCATAAGCATGCCGAAAATCACATCCTGCAATAGCGATAGAGCAATGATGGGAAACGCTATCATAAATCCTACTAAAAACATGTTGGACGTTGCATGCCATGTATAGTTAAACATGTCTTCATTAATCAAAAACCCTCCCAATGGAACCGTTTTTAATGTATTGTCTATAAACAACAACATCCAATGATGGAGATTAAGCGAGAGTAAAATCATTAAACTAATCAACGACAAAAACTGAGAGATGATAGGCATTGATACGCCAGATTGTGGATCAATGGCGCTTGCCATTGAAAAACCCATCATAAAAGATATAAGTCCACCCGCCAATGTAATTACGTTATAGGCCAGTTGCAAAACTATTCCAACAAAAAGTCCAAGCATCAACTCGCTAAGTATGGCAATAACTATGGTTGGCACGTTTATGGCGATGACGAGAGACGGCATAGACGGGTAAAAAACTATTGTAAAGAAGAAGGCCATAGAGGCTTTTATATTCATAGGAATATTATTGTGCGAGAAGATAGGCGTTGCGACAAAAAGAGCTGCGAAACGAAAAAAAAGAAGTATAAAACCAACTATACTCATCTCATTAAAGATAGAAACCCACTGCATTATTTTACTTGTATCAGTTCTTTATTTTCCAATTTATAGACTTTGTTGCACATATTCGCCAATTTGTCATCATGAGTGACTAGTATCATACCAGCGCTATTTTTTTCAATATATTCAAAAAACAACTTCATGACCTCCGTAGCTGTTTTTGTGTCTAAATTGCCAGTTGGTTCATCCGCAAAAATTAATCTTGGCTGTTTTGTTAACACCCTAGCTATTGAAACGCGTTGCTGCTGTCCACCCGACAACTCTGTAACTTTTTGGCTAACGCAATCTTTAATTCCCAATCTTTCTAAGAGCTTCAAATCAATCTTTTTTTGAGAAAGTATTTCCGAAACTTCTAAATTTTCATAGGCGCTAAAACCTTTAAAAAGATAATGCGATTGAAAAACAAGACCTAAGTCATATCGTTTAATTGACTCAAGTTTTTCTTTTTTCATTTTACTCACATCTTCTCCTAAGAGAGAAACCGTACCAACCTTAGGCTTCAATAACGTAGATAAGAGGTGCAAGAGCGTTGATTTGCCACTACCGCTCATACCAACGATTGCAATAGACTCACGTTCATTTAAATCCAAAGAGACGTCAGAGAAGAGTTCACATTCAAAAGTGTGTGATAATTTTTTTGCGGATAATAAGTTCATAATTGAATTATATCAAACATATAACTAGTTTAAAGTTACAATTATGATTTTAATTTCCATATTATATTAAGATTTAGTATATTTTAATAATGTTTTAAATGATTAATATGTAAAATATTGAAAGTAAATTTTAAGTTAAGGGGTTTTTATGTTTAAAAAAACATTAGTTAGTATAATTGCAACCGCAGGTATTATATCAAGTTTAGGCGCTGAAACGTTAAAACACGATATGGGAGTTTTAGCTACAAGTTTATCAATGGTCCAACGTGGGTTTATGATAAATGACCGAGATAAAACCATAGTGTTGTTAGCTGATTTAAAGAAGAATATCTATCACACTCTAGGCGATAACGAAAAGGTTATAGCTTTATTGCCAGAAGAACTTAAATATAAATCAAGAATAGCGGTAAATAGCGGAAAGATGATAAACACTTATATTGCAGAAATAGAAGCGATATATTACGATAAAACTTTAAGCCCTATAAAAGCTCAAATAGAAGCTCAAACAGCTCTTATAAATATACAAGTTCAATGCTACAAGTGTCATAATTTAGTTCGTGATTGGGATAAGAAATAAAGAGAGGCTAATCCCCTCTTTATTTATAACGATATGTAATTCTACCCTTATCAAGAGAATATGGAGTAAGCTCTAATTTGACTTTATCTCCTGGGAGTATTTTAATATAGTGCATACGCATTTTACCAGCTATATGACATAAAATAATATGTCCATTTTCTAATTCTACACGAAAAGTTGCGTTTGGCAATGCTTCAATAATCTTGCCGTCAACTTCAATAACATCTGTTTTAGCCATTTTAAGTCCTTTTTAACTCTTAAGCAAGAGATAATATTTCAGCTTTACCGTTGATAACCGCAACCGTATGCTCATAGTGTGAACCGCGTAAACCATCGGCACTTACAACATCCCATTTATTCTCTAAAATAATAGGTTTTGAATCTTTTTGACATATCATAGGTTCCAAGCAAAATACCATTCCATTTTTTATCTTAGGTCCAGCCTTAGCGTTTGAGCCATCGAGATAATTTGGAATTTCAGGTTCTTCATGTGGTTTTTTACCAATGCCATGTCCACAAAAGTTTCGTAGGGGAACAAATCCAGCGTCTAAAATAAAGTTTTCCATCAACAATGAAAGCTCTTTAAATCTCATGCCTTCTTTAATTTCACCAATTGCATGATATAATGTATCTTTAGCGCATGCGATTAAGGCTTCATCTTCTTTAGATATTTCTCCAACAGCCATAGTTATGGCGGCGTCACCAAACCAACCATTTAGTTTCGTACCAATGTCATAACCAATTACATCGCCATTTTGAAGTTTGTAATCGCTTGGTATGCCATGAATAATAACTTGATTTAGTGAAGTGCAAACAGCGTTAGGAAAGCCATATAGACCTTTAAAAGAGGGAGTCGCTCCCTGACTTCGAATATAATCCTCTGCCATGGCGTCCATCTCTTTTAAAGTCATTCCAGCTTTAGTGTTTGCTCGAAGAAGTTCAAGAGCACCTCCAACAATCTTGTTGGCGGCTCTTAATTTCTCAATTTCTTGAGGTTTTTTAAGCGAAATTGCCATTGTTATAGACCAACTGCGCTTAAAGTTTCATATTTACTCATATAGACCTGAGCCTCGATTTTTCTCATCGTGTCTAGCGCAACTTGCACAACGATCAAAACAGCGGTTCCACCAAAATAAAATGGCACTCCCATTCCTTTAATAATCATAAAAGGCAGAGTAGCGACAAGACCAAGGTAAAGAGCGCCTGTAAAAGTCAATCTACTTGCAGTTTCATTTAAAAACTCCATAGTGGCTTTCCCTGT
>CALDOC010000545.1 GCA_937914675.1 uncultured Sulfurimonas sp. | reverse complement strand
CATTCACCCTCGAATACAACGCTCTCTTCTATGAAAGTCGTCGCTGGAAGTTGCATGACGACGCCCGCTTCCATCCATTTCGCTTTTATTCTATCTTGCATGATTTCTTCGGAGTCGGATAAATCTTTTTTCGAGTTGACGCCTTTAAAATGTTCTTCGTCCACAAGAAGCGGCGTTATGCTAAGTCCATCGGCTTTAACCATGGCGATTACGTCCGTTAAGTAGTATTCGGCTTGCGCGTTGTCATTCTTTAAAAGAGGGACGTATTTTTCTATGACGCTTTTGCTAAAAGCGTAGATGCCCGCGTTTACAGTCGTAGTCTTTAGCTCGGATTCATTCGCGTCTTTTTGTTCGACTATGTATTGCACTTGATTCTTTTCTATGATGACGCGACCGTATCCGCTAGGATTTTCTAAGTCAAAGACGCTCATGACGACGTCGGCTTTAGCGTCTAAAAAGCCATGAAGAGAAGAAGAAGTTACAAGTGGCATGTCTCCGTTTAAAATCAAAACTTTTTCATTTTTAGGATTTACGTTTTTCATCGCTCCTCCCGTTCCTGGGAAGTTATCTGAATCCTGCACGACAAAAGTAACGTTGTCAAAAAAAGCTTCCATCTGAGCTTGAACAGCCTCTTTTTGGTGCGCTATGACAACTGCGACGTCGTCTGAAATTTCTAATGAAGCTTTAATTATATGGTAAAGCATTGGTTTTCCACTCACGCTGTGTAAAACTTTTGCCTTGTTTGATTTCATTCGGCTACCTTTCCCAGCGGCTAAAATCACTATGCTTATATCTTGTCTCTTCATAATCTCTCTTTTAAGTTATTTATATAAAATTCTAACATTTTATTAATTAAGAAATTCATTTTAGATTCATTTTTAAGTAGTATAATTTCAAAAACTTATAAAGAAGATAATAAAAATGAAAAGAACAACTCAAACAAAACTTATAATTTATTCTAGTGTATTTTTAACTTTATTTTACAATTTTAGCTTTTTTCAAAATACTTTGAGCGTATACTCTTTAGAAGACAACTTGGGATTTTTAATCTCTATGGCGTTTGTCATAACCTTCTTTATGATTTTCTTGTTTAGTTTGCTTAGTTCAAAATATACAATCAAGCCCATACTCATAATTATATTTTTAGTTTCATCTCTTACGAGTTATTTCATGAATAGTTATCATGTGGTCATTGACGAGAGCATGATTCGAAACATGCTCCAAACAAACGTAAAAGAGTCTTTGGATTTGTTGAGTCTAAAGCAAACTTTGTATTTTATGGTTTTTGGAGTTGTTCCATCGGTTTATATTTACAAAGTCGAGATTGAACGCCAAGCGTTTAAAGTCGAATTTTTATCGAAAGTGAAAATGATATTTCTTTCTCTCTTGATAATAGCGGCTTCTTTTTTCACGTATAGCAAATACTACACTTCATTCGCAAGAGAGCATAAGCCGCTAAGATACTCCATCAATCCTCTGTTTTGGATCTATTCGATTGGAAAGTACGTCAACTTAACGTATAACAGTTCCTCGTTGGTGGTTGAACCAATAGGGCTTGACGCCAAAAGCGTAAAAAGTGACGACAATAGAACGAAAATCGTCATTATGGTGGTTGGCGAAGCCGCTCGCGCCGATCATTTTAGCCTTAATGGTTATGAAAAAGAGACAAATCCATTGCTCGCAAAAGAGAATATTTTCAACTTTACGAACATGTACGCTTGCGGCACTTCGACCGCTGAATCGGTGCCTTGCATGTTTTCGAAATTTGACCGAGCCGATTATAGCTATAAAAAAGGGATAAGAACTCAGAACGTTCTTGACGTTTTGTCTCATTCAAATAACGTTTCAGTATTGTGGAGAGACAACAATTCCGATTCAAAAGGCGTCGCGTTGAGAGTTCTTTATGAGGATTATAAAAGCGCTGAACTTAACTCCATCTGCACCGAGGGCGAATGTAGAGACGTTGGGATGTTGGTTGGACTCGACGCGTACGTAAAAGAACAAAAAAACAAAGACGTTTTAATCGTATTGCATCAAATGGGCAATCATGGACCAGCTTATTACAAAAGATACACAAAAGAGTTTGAAAAATTTCAACCGGTTTGTACGACCAATCAATTGGAACAGTGCTCGCAAGAAGAGATTAGCAACGCTTACGACAACGCCATTTTGTATACGGATTATTTTTTGCAAAAAACGATCGATTTTTTGAAAAATTACAATGAGACTCATGATACGGCCATGATATATATGAGCGACCATGGCGAGAGTTTGGGAGAAAGTGGCGTCTATCTTCATGGTTTGCCTTATTTTATGGCGCCCGACGCTCAAACTCACATTGGAGCGGTTATGTGGTTTGGAGAAGGAATGAAAGGCATAGTCGATGTTAACTCTCTTGAAAAAAGAGTAGATCAAAGATATACGCAAGATAATTTATTTCATACTTTACTTGGAGTTTTTAACGTTGAGACGCAAGAGTATAAGAGAGAGATGGATATTTTAAAACAATGAAAATTACAAATCAGATAATCATAACTGGCGTAGTATTGATATTCGCGGTTGTATTTTTCGCTAAAACGAATATTGACATAGAAGTGCAAAATTATTTCTTTGATTATTCCTCAGGTCATTGGATGCTTGATAGTAATTTACAACCATACAAATTTATATTTTATGATGGCGTAAAAAAGTTCCTCATCCTTTTTGGACTTTCTTTTTTAATCGCGTTGATTTTTTTTAGAAAAAAAGAGACGATTCAAAAGTATAAAAGAGGAATTTTAATAGTCATACTCTCCGCAATTTTAGTTCCCGTTATAGTTGGCGCTTTCAAAAAGTATACAAACATGCCTTGTCCAAAAAATGAGATTCACTATGGCGGCGTTTATCCAAGAACCGCAGTTTGGGAGAGTTATCCCCCAGAATTTAAACAAGCCAAAATTCAATGTTGGCCAGCGGGTCACGCTAGTGGCGGTTTCGCGCTTCTTAGTTTAGTGTTTCTTTTTAGAAAAAAAAGAAATAGAGCGATGGCGTTTATATTGGCCATGAGCGTTGGATGGAGCATGGGTCTGTATAAGATGATGGTTGGCGACCATTTTTTGAGTCACACGATAATAACTATGATTTTAGCGTGGTTGATAGTTTTAACTCTTGCAAAGCTAGTCAACTCTAAAGCGCGTGGTTAAAATTTAACAATCATTACTCTTTTCATAATCATATTTGTGGTATTATAATGTCAATATAAAAGTTTACAAGGTTTTTGGATGGATTTAGGTACGGTCATTGGTATTGTTTTGATTTTCGCTCTTCTACTTGGATCGATGGTTATGGGCGTTGGTATTGGCGCGTACATAGACATTCCATCAGTTTTAATCGTTATTGGGGGTAGTATTGGCGCCTTAATGATTTCATTTAAACCGACTCAGATGAAAGCCTTTACAAAAGTCTTCATGAAAGCCATTAAACCTGGTGAAGAGGATGTTGGAGCGCTGATAAAGAAACTTGTCGAATTCGCTACAAAAGCTAGAAAAGATGGAATTTTGGCGCTTGAAAGCGAAGTGAATAATGAAGAGAATTTATTTTTAAAAAAAGGTCTTTCCATGGCCATTGATGGAAACGATCCGGACACCATACGTGAACTTTTAGAGATAGATATGGAGCAAACAAGTACAAGACATAAGATTCACGGTTCCATTTTTAATCAATGGGCGGGTCTTGCCGGAGCTATGGGAATGGTTGGAACTCTTATTGGATTGGTCGCCATGCTTTTAAACATGGCCGACCCTTCCGCAATTGGTCCATCTATGGCGGTCGCCTTGCTTACGACTATGTACGGCGCTATGATTGGTAATATTTTTGGTACTCCGATTTATAATATTTTAGCAATAAGAAACGATGAAGAAACATTGGTAAAAGAGATGATAATCTCGGGAATTATGTCTATTCAGTCTGGTGACGCGCCTAGAGTGTTGGAGGGTAAATTGCTTAGTTATTTAGCTCCGGCGGATCGCGTTAGTCAGTTTGATTAATGGATATGAATAATGGGTAAAGATAAATGTCCAGATTGTGAAGAGTGTCTTCCGGCTTGGTTGGCCGCGTTTGGCGACTTGATGTCGCTTCTTTTATGTTTTTTCGTTTTACTTCTCTCAATGTCGAGCATGGACGCAAAAAAGGTTTCTGAAGCGATTGGTTCTCTCTCTGGCGCCATGAGCGTGCTTGAAGGCGGTACGCAAACTGAAATTTCTAAAAAAAGAATGTTGGAATCCACTCCCATAGACTCTCAAGACGAGACGAGCGAAGAAGTCAATAGAGTGCAACAGGCCGTTAGCGACGCGAATGAAATGATGGAAAAAGGTCAAGGTCCTGCCATTAGCCTTGATGACGCGCAAGAGGGTTTTGTCATAAAATTACCGGCTTCGCTTTTGTTTAAGTCGGGGAGCGCAACCATAGAAAACGCGGATGCCCTTTTGTTTTTAAAAAGGGTGGCTCTCATCATAGAAGAGTTGCCAACGAGCATGGACGTTAGCGTTCAAGGACACACTGATAACGAAGGTCCTGGCAAATCAAGTCCATTTAAGGACAACTGGGAACTCTCTTCAGCGAGAGCGATTTCGGTTTTACAAGAGTTGCTTATTGACGGCGTCGCTCCAAACAGAGTAAGCGCTTCTGGTTACGCGGAATTTCGACCATTGGCGACGAACGCCACTCAAAGCGGACGAGAAAAAAATCGTCGGGTCGAGTTGCATTTCTTTGGGAAAAAAGATACGGAAGATGGAAAAATAAAAAAAAGCGTACTAGATAAAGCGGCAATCAATTAATGTTGCGTTTCGCCTTTTTATTTTTACTCTTTGCCTCTTGCTTGGGCGCTGAAGCCGTAACCATTCCAACGATGAACTTCGCGTTGTCTTCTCCCGACACTCCACAACAGCTGGTGTCGTCTCTTAACGTCCTCGTAGTCCTCACTCTATTGTTTTTAGCGCCTTCCATGGTGCTCGTCATGACGACGTTCACTCGTTTTGTGATCGTTTTTGGTTTTTTGCGTCAAGCTCTTGGAACGCAACAAGTGCCACCGACTCAACTTCTAGTAATGTTAGCTATGATATTGACTTTTTTTGTCATGGAACCCGTTGGCACGAAAGCGTATGAAGCTGGAATTAAGCCCTACATAGCCGAAGAGATAGGATATGAAGAGGCGTTTGAGAAGACGGTTTTGCCATTTAAAAACTTTATGATTAGAAATACGAGAGAGAAAGATTTGGCGCTATTTTTTAGAATACGAAAAATGCAAAATCCTCAAACGGTCGCTGAAGTTCCTTTGTCAATTATCATCCCCGCCTTTGTGATTAGTGAACTCAAAACCGCGTTTGAGATAGGTTTTTTGCTCTTTTTGCCATTTTTGGTAATAGACATGGTCGTTGCTTCCATCCTTATGTCCATGGGTATGATGATGTTGCCACCCGTGATGATTTCCCTTCCCTTTAAGATACTCATATTTGTGTTGATTGATGGATGGAATCTAATTATCGGTAATTTAATTGCCTCAATAAAGTAGGAGTATAGTTTGGATTGTAAATATTTTGGTGAGTGCGGAGCTTGTAGGGTTTATGATCATGGATATGAATCCCAGTTGAATGAAAAAAAATCTTTAAACGAAGAGAGATTTAAAGATTTTTTCACAGGAGAGATATCTGTGTTTAAATCACCGGAGTCTCATTATCGTTCTCGCAGCGAGTTTAAAATTTGGCATGATGATAAAATTCATTACGCTATGAATCATAGAAACAAAGGCGTTGTGTTCATTGATGAATGCCCCCAAGTTAACGAGCGCATTTCAGCGCTAATGCCAAAACTTTTGTTAGCCATTGAAAATAAAAATATAGGTTTTAAATTATTTGGAGCGGACTTTTTAAGTTCTAGCGGCGGAGAGATTGTAGTTTCGCTACTATATCATAAGCGATTGGACGATGAATGGAAAGAGTTGGCGAGCGCAATGGCCAAAGAATTAGAAATTTATATTATAGGACGTTCAAGGAAGCAAAAAGTTGTGATAGGCCAAGATTACGTCACTGAAACTTTAACCATAGCTGATAAAACGTATAAATTTAATCACATAGAAAATAGTTTTACTCAACCAAACCCAAGAGTCAACGAGCAGATGATAGCATGGTGTTTACGTCAGTTTTCATCGGCGCAAGGAGATTTACTTGAGCTATATTGCGGAGCTGGCAATTTTACCATACCATTTTCAAAAATATTCGATAAGGTTTTGGCAACGGAAGTCTCAAAATCATCGATTAACGCAGCAAAAGAAAATATGATATTAAATGACGTTAAAAATATAGAATTTGTTCGCATGAGCGTTGAAGATTTTGTAGGCGCGCTTGATGGCGTTCGAGAATATAGACGGATGAAAGAGATAGACATTGAGAACTATAACATTGATAGTATATTTGTAGATCCACCTCGAAGCGGAATGGATGAAGACTCTTCTAAGTTTTGCGCAAGGCATAAACATATATTATACGTATCTTGCAATCCCGAAACCTTACAAAGAGATTTGCAAATTTTAACTTTAACTCATGACGTAGTCGATATGGCTATGTTTGATCAATTCCCATACACTCATCATGTAGAAATGGGCGTAAAATTAATACGAAAAGGCGTAAAATGAAACTTTTGTTAATTGCGTTTATAACCATCATGTCTCTGAGCGCAGATGAGATACAGAGAATCGAGTCGATAGTTCAAGAGATAACAAAACTTAGAACCGATTATGAATCTTGTGAAACAAAACTTAATGATTGCTCGCTTAAATCCAAAGACGAGAAAGAAAAAAATTTAATTTTAACCAAAGAGTTGGAATCGCCTAATCGTTTTTACAACAGAGAAACAAACTATAAGAACGCAATTTTGAAATTAGAACAAAAAATAGAAGAACAAAATGAACTATTAAGCGTAAAAGAGGAGCTAAA
>CALDOC010000544.1 GCA_937914675.1 uncultured Sulfurimonas sp. | reverse complement strand
ACTTGTCTACAACAGTATATTACGCGTCGTTTGACATGGACGCGAATAGCGGATATGGAATAGCGAGAACGGCGACAGAACCAGGATTTGACATTCAGTATAAGCCAGAATTGGTTGAAAAATTGAGTCTTCGCTTACGTGGAAATTTTCCAAGAAAGTTTTATGAAGGCATGACAGGCGACACTGGCTGGAACGAATACAGATTTATAGCTAACTATAACTTCTAACTAAAAGGATAAACGATGAATAAAGAACTCGTAGATAAAATCAAGGCTAACCCAGACTATCAACGTCTAGTGAAAACTAGAAGCGGGTTTGCCATTAAACTGACAATCACAATGTTAGTGGTATATTTCGCATTTATTTTAACAATTGCGTTTAATCCAGCGCTCTTAGGCGCTCCATTGTCGCCAGATTCGGTTACAACCGTTGGTATTCCCGTTGGAATGGCAATTATTGTTTTTGCCTTTATATTAACTGGCATTTACACAAAACGCGCAAATAGCGAATTTGACGATTTAACAAACAAAATCAAAAAATCAGTAAAGGAGAACTAAATGAATAACATGAATAGAATATTTCTTTTTTTAATTCTTGGTTCGATAGCGGTCTTGGCTTCGGGAACGATAGATGGAGAGATTGTAAAACAAGCGCTTAACGTTCCCGCAATTGTTATGTTCGTTATCTTTGTCGGCGCGACGCTTGGCATTACGTACTGGGCTGCGAAACGCACAAAATCAGCTAAAGATTTCTACACTGCCGGTGGTGGAATCACAGGTTTTCAAAATGGTATGGCGATAGCTGGAGATTATATGTCCGCAGCGTCTTTCCTTGGAATCTCCGGTCTTGTTTACGCAAAAGGGTATGATGGACTTATTTACTCTATAGGCTTTTTAGTTGGTTGGCCAATCATCCTTTTTATGATTGCGGAACCTCTACGCAACTTAGGAAAATACACTTTCGCGGACGTCGCTTCTTATAGACTTAAGCAAGCTCCAATTCGTATTCTCGCGGCTTCAGGTTCAATCGCGACTGTAATCCTTTACCTAATCGCTCAAATGGTTGGTTCTGGTAAATTAATTCAACTACTATTTGGTCTTCAATATGAAGTAGCGGTCGTTTTAGTTGGCGTGCTTATGATTTTATATGTAACTTTTGGTGGTATGCTTGCAACTACTTGGGTACAAATCATTAAAGCGTTCTTGCTTCTTTCAGGCGCGACGTTTATGGCGTTAGCCGTTATGGCGCATTACGACTTTAGTTTTGGTTCACTTTTCGCTCAAGCCGTTGAGATGAAAGGTCTTGCCGTGATGAGCCCAGGTGGACTTGTTAGCGACCCAATTTCCGCAATTTCACTTGCTATCGCTCTTATGTTTGGTACAGCTGGTCTTCCTCACATCCTTATGAGATTTTTTACGGTTGGCGATGCTAAAGAGGCTCGTAAGTCGGTTTTTTACGCAACTGGTTTTATCGGTTATTTTTACATCTTAACATTCATCATCGGTTTTGGCGCGATAGTTATGGTTTTCAAAAATCCACAATATTTAGACCTTGCCAAAGAAGCGGTAAGCGGCGGAAGCCCAATCCTTGGTGGAAACAACATGGCGGCGATTCACCTTTCTCACGCGGTTGGTGGAGACTTCTTCTTAGGTTTCATTTCAGCGGTTGCGTTTGCGACTATTTTAGCTGTTGTTTCCGGTCTTACTTTGGCTGGAGCTTCGGCAATCAGTCATGACCTTTACGCTTCGGTTCTCAAAAAAGGTAAAGCGGACGGTATGGCGGAGATGAGAGTTTCTAAAATCGCTACTGTTGTTTTAGGCATCATCGCTATCATCATGGGCATTATGTTTGAAAAACAAAACATCGCGTTTGTCGTTGGTCTCGCTTTCGCTATAGCGGCGTCCGCTAACTTCCCAATTCTTTTCCTTTCAATGTACTGGAAAAAATTAACGACTCGTGGCGCGGTTATAGGTGGTTCTATCGGTCTTGCAACGGCAGTCGCTCTTGTTATCCTTGGTCCAATCGTATGGGTACAAATTTTAGGAAACGCGGAAGCGATTTTCCCTTATAAATATCCAGCTTTATTCTCAGTAACGGCTGCGTTTTTAGGAATCTGGTTCTTCTCAATCACAGATAACTCTCACGATGCGGAAGCTGAGAGGGAAGCGTTTGAAGCTCAATATATCCGTAGTCAAACT
>CALDOC010000543.1 GCA_937914675.1 uncultured Sulfurimonas sp. | reverse complement strand
ACGTCACTCATGAAATTCAAGAGATAGCGACTGACATTCAAAGCATTAACCATCAAGCTACGATTTCAATCAACCATCAACAAGATTTATTTAACGAAAACACAAAAATAAAACAGAGTTACGTTCAACAGTTCGACGTAAGCAATATGATTAAAGAGTTGGTCTCGGAATATCGCGCGACTTTTCACAAAAAAGGGGTACAATTGAATTTTGATTGCGAAAGAGAACTCATCGTAAAAAGCGTTAAGTTTCAATTTCAAGACGGCTTGCACAACGCGCTCAAAAACGCTTTGGAATCTATTGAGCTACATGAAACGCAAGATAAAGGCGAGGTTCTTGTACATGCGTTTCGTTTAGGAGAGAAGGCGTTTATCGACATACAAGATAATGGCGTTGGCGTTAAAGAAGAGCATGTTGACAAATTATTGATGTCTGGCTTTACGACTAAAGCCAAGGGTCATGGACTCGGCTTACACTCTTTTAACAATTTTTTAAACGCTCATAATGGAAAATTGAGTTTAACGAGTGATGGATATTTAAAAGGAGCGACTTTGCGTATTGAAATAGGAGATAGCGATGAATAAGAATTTAACGATTTTCGCGGTTGACGACGAACGAATCGTATTGGAACTTTATCAGAATATTTTTGACAAAGAACAAAAATCCAACTTGGATTTTTTTAAGGCGTTTGACGACAAAGAAGACGCGGATTGCGCGGACTTGCGTACGTTTGCGAGCGGCGAAGAATATTTAACGGCTTTGCAAAGCCATTACGCCGAGGGCAAAAGAGTGCCCATTTCAATCTTGGATATGCGACTTCCTCAAATGCATGGTTTAGAGATAGCCAAAGAAGCGAGAAAAATTGATCCCGACATGACAATCGTCATAGTCACGGCGTATTCGGATTATTCGGTCAAAGCGCTCATGGAAGAACTCGCAAACAGAGTTTACTACATGAGAAAGCCATTTAAAACCGATGAACTCTACGCTTTGGTGCATTCCAATCTTAAAGAGTGGAACGAAGTCATGCAAGAAAAAGCGTTGCGCAAAGAGTTGTCCATAGACGTGACGCAAGATGGTTTTTGGAACTGGAACCCTACAAACGACGATATTTATTTTTCACCAAGATGGAAAGAGATGATCGGCTATGAGGATAAGGAATTTAAGGATGATTTCGAAGAGTGGTTTAGCCGCGTTCATCCTGACGACCAAGAGCAAGTAAAGAGAGACGTCCAAACACATTTAAAAAAAGAAACCGAATACTACGTAAACGAACATCGATTGCGTTGCAAAGACGGCTCCTATAAATGGATTTTGGCTCGTGGAAAAGCCCTGTTCAATGAAAAAAGCGAACCTTATAAAATGTCGGGTTTTCATACGGACATAACAGAGCGTAAAAAGCTTGAAGTGGAGTTGTTTGGATTGAGCGAATCTCTATCGCAAAAACTTAAGCATGAAATCTCAAAGCAAGCAAAACTCAACAACACCAACGCGGAACTTGAAAAACAGCTTCAAGACGAGATACGAATACGACGCGAAAAAGAGGAAATGCTTC
>CALDOC010000542.1 GCA_937914675.1 uncultured Sulfurimonas sp. | reverse complement strand
ATTTCAAGTTTATTAAATGCAAGGGAGGGCGTTGACCCGACAATTTTTGTCGATTCGGCGGTTGTTCCTCATGACAAAGAGTATTATAAATACAATGATAATAATATTGAGATCATTTACACGCGAGACAATATCAATTTTGCCAAACATGCGGCAAACATAGAGTCCTCTCTTCATAAAGATTACGAGGGGGTTTACGACTGGAAACTTGACGAACCTCTCTATGTCGGTCTTATATCTTCCAACAATCAAATAGCCAACGGTTTTTCCACCCAATGGCCAAACAACAGACAAATCAACTACGTTGGCGGCGCCGCCATGGTTGATTATTTTTCATGCGACTCATGGTTGGATACGCTTCTTTATCATGAGACCGCGCATAATTATCAAGTCAACATGAAAGTCAATCCGGTGTCGCAATATTTGCATGCGATATTTGGCAATGGAACGGTTTTGATTCCAATACCCATGAACGTTCCAAACGTGGCTGAAAATTCTTTCATGTTGGAGGGAAACGCGGTGCTAAACGAATCGTGGCATGGAAATGGGGGCAGGCTTTATAGCGGTCGATTTAAAGCCGAAACAGTACTTCAGGCAAAAGCTGGAAATATTACGCCAAGTGACGCGTACAACTCAAAACTCGCGTTTCCCTACGGCGACATAGTCTATATCCAAGGTGGATTTTACAACCTTTACATCGCTCAAAAATATGGTTTAAAAAAAGCGAATAGTTACTTTAAAAATCACTCCTACTCTTTTTGGTGGCCTTTTTATACGGACGCTAGCATGCAAGAATCCATAGGCGTAAATTTTACCAAATCACTGAATGATTTTTCAAAACGTTACGCTTCTTTGGCAAAAAATTTTATTCAAGCGGATGGCGCAAAGTTGGCGTCGTCGCAATTTTTCACTTCACTCTCCAATTCGGAGAATGAAATTTTTTTTACTACGAACGAGAGCGGAGTCGGAAAGCCCGAACTTGTCGTTTTTGATAAAAAAAAGCTGAAGACAAAAAAAATAAAAGAGAGCTGGATGTCCGGCAAGGTTGTTAAAGTGGGTCCCGACTATTATACTCAAGCGAGCGCTTACACCTCACCCACTAAAATTCATCAAGGACTTTTTTCCAATGAAGGTTTTGTCAAAAAAGGGACGGAGTCTAAAATAGTTCAGGCTTACCTTCATGACGGCAGAGAAATTTATTTTGACGTGGCGTCCTCTTTTTCAAAACCACAATTATACGTGGACGATAAATTTTACTCGCAAGTGAGCTCCTCCGTCATAGTTGATAAAGAAGACAATCTTTACTATTTTGTACAAGATAAAAAAACGAGAACGCTGTATAAAAACAAAACGCCGCTCTACTCTTATAAAGGATTTTATGGAATTGTGAGCGACGTAGACACTCATGGAGTCGTCTATTTCGTGGCAAACTCCGAACTAGGTTCAACTCTTTACATGTTTGACCATGGAGAAGCGAGTCGCGTTAGCGACGCGGATAACGTAATTGAAGCGAGACTGATAAACGATAAAGAAGTTCTTATTGCGGCGATAAGCGACAAAGATTATTATTACGTCGCCAATGAGCTAAAAAACATAAAACAAACGCCACATGAGACAAAACTTTTTTTTGAAGACGAAGATTATTACGGTGAGTACAAAACTATTTCTCCCTTGGCGAATTTAGATTTAAACAATAGTTATACTTCTTTTTTTAATATGCATTATAGTGGAACGGACGCGGCGTTTGGCGCAAGCGCGCAAGGCGATATGATTGGAAACTTGAGTCTAAATTTTGGTGATCCACTTTCTCAAAATTCTATTTCGGCGTTTCTCATTAGAGACGAATCAAGAATTACGATAGCTGGAGCGGAGTACTCAA
>CALDOC010000541.1 GCA_937914675.1 uncultured Sulfurimonas sp. | reverse complement strand
AGATGGAGAACCACTTGGGGAGTGAGCGCGGGTGGTAGAATTTAATCTAAGGAGTCGCGAATGTCCTCTACGAGCATAAAAACTTCCGGCTTCTCGCTGGCCAAAAGGCAAGAACTGACAGGCGACGACTTTTACGACATAAAGACAATGGGCGGCATGACCGTCGCCATTGTTTGCGACGGAGTAGGAAGCGCTAGCGAAGGCGCCCAAGCGGCGAAAAGAACGACTTCCTACCTCATGAACAACTTTACGATTCGTCCCAAAAGCTGGAGCGTGGAAAAATCAATCAAAACTTTTATAACCTCAATCAACTCCATTTTGTATCAAGAATCGCAAGTGAACTACGAAAGAAGCGAGATGGTTACGACTCTCACCATCGTCGTGATAGAAGGCAACAAACTCTACGGAGCCAACGTTGGCGATAGCAGAATCTATCTTTACCGCGACAATGAAATCAAGCAACTCTCAAACGACCACTCCATGGACGAGGTCGGTTATGAAAACGTTTTGACGTCCGCGATAGGCATAGACGCCCAAGTCGAAACTTACTATTTTGAAAATTTCGTTCAAAAAGACGACAAGATACTGCTTTGCAGCGACGGTTTGTACAATATTTTAAGTCCAAATCGTCTTGAAACGGGAATTTCCCTAGGCGCTTCATTTTTGGTGAAAAAGGCGAGCTCCCTCATGGAGGGCAATTTGCCAGACGACGCGACCGCCGTGGTTTTGGAGATAGAAAAAGCGGACGAGAGGGAACTCCTAAAGCGTCAAGAGCTTGCAATTCCCAAAAGTTTGAAACAAGGGCAAGTCGTCGACGGCTACGTTTTGGAAAAATCTTTGATACAAAACGACAGAACGTGGCTTTGCGGAAAAAAAACGAAACGCTACGTCTTGAAATTCGCTCCGCTCGAAGCGATTGAAGATTCCGCGATTTTGGACCTTTTCGTAAAAGAGGCTTGGAACGCCAAACGGCTCAAAAGTGATTTTTTTCCAAAAGCGGTCATACCAAAAAATAGAACATGTAGATACTATGTGATGCAACTTTTCGATGGTGAAAATTTGGATGAATTTCTAAAAAATAAAAAACTCTCCATCGACGACGCGGTTAAACTCGCGCAGACGCTTCTTGAAATGTCACAATATCTTTTATCTAAAGACTTAGTACATGGAGATATAAAACCTCATAACATCATGGTTTTAAAAGATTTCAAGGGAGGTTTAGTATTTAAAATCATAGATTTTGGAAGTATCACGGAGATATTTTCAAGGGATTCAAAAGCTGGAACTCCTAGCTTTCTCTCTCCACAAAGATTTCAAAACGAGGCGATAAGCGAAACAAGCGAAATCTTTTCTATAGGCGTCACTTTATATCTGGCATTGACCAAAAAGTACCCTTATGGAGAGATAGAACCATTTCAGACGCCTACGTTTAGAGAAGCTAAAAAACCTAGCAAATTCAATAGCAACGTTCCCGACTGGTTGGATAGCGTAATACTCAGAGCAATTGCGTTGGGTAAAGAAAGAAGGTATGAACACTACTCCGAAATGTCGCATGAGCTTAAATCTCCAAAAAACGTCAAGCCCTACTTCAATGAAAACGCGTCACTGATAGAGAGAGAGCCCGTGCTTTTTTACAGAGTGGGATTTACGATTATGACGCTTTTAAATATGGTTCTTTTGGTATTGTTGTTGAAGTGAGAGAGCGTTAAAAAGCGAAGGAGGAGCTTGCTTTTTAACGATGTTTTTATTTAGTGGCGAATTTGTAATCCAACCCAATCCAAGCGACTTGCTTGTCACTTTGAGACGCTGCAAAATTATTTGTCGCATCGCCTTTAGAAAATGAAGCGTATTTGACAAGTCCCGTGAGATCGTTTACTCCAGGAATTTTGTTCGTATACACAACGTCCATTTCCGAACCAAGATCATCAGAGGCACCAGCAACTGTAGTCTCTGACGTAAACTTATGGTAAACAGCGAGTAATTTTCCAAATCCTTTAGCCGTATATCCCAAACGAATGTTCGCGTCTTTCAAACCGCCCGTTGGAACGCCAGCTACGTAAAACACATCCGCCCAACCGTTAAA
>CALDOC010000540.1 GCA_937914675.1 uncultured Sulfurimonas sp. | reverse complement strand
TAATGATATTACAGTTGTGTTACAAGTTACGGGGTTGGTTTGTCTTCTTTTGGCTCTTTAGCGAACCCTGCGCCTTTTTTTGTTTTAGCTTCTAAATTCAACTCTTCGATTTGCGTACGATAGTCTATTCCTATCTGGTGCATTTGCGAAAAGCATTTAACAATGACGGCGATGGTGTTTGGCACTTCGCCTTTCGTTTTATAAGCTTGAATGTTTTTCTCGCTTACCTTAATGAGTTTGCTAAACTTAGGTAAGCTTATTTCAGCGTCAAGAAGTAATTTTTTAAATTCTATAAATGTCATTTTCGCCCTTTAATGTTACGATTATACTTATTTATAACTTATATCTATATTTTATTGACTTGTTTACAAAAAATATATATAATGACTATAATTTATTACTAATAGTAATGAAATAAAAAACAAAAGGAGCCAAAATGGCTAAAGAGTTAAAAAAGAAAAACGCAAAGAAAGTTGCTAAAAAAGTAGAAAAGAAGAAGAAAGCAAAAAAAGTTGCTAAGAAAAAAGCTGCAAAAAAGAAAGCGAAGAAAAAAGCTTCAAAAAAGTAGTACTATTTTAGAGGGTTTTCCCTCTAAAAGTTCACGCTAAACGTAGATCCCATATTCTCTTCACTTTTGATATTCAAACTAAAATTATGAAGATTTACAATGTTGCTTACTATAAATAGTCCTAGTCCTAGCGAGTTGTTCCAGCTATTTTCATGCACTCTGTAAAATTTATTCGTTATATTTTCTAAATTATTCTTATTTATTCCTATCCCCGAATCTATCACATGCAAAGCTTTGTCGTCAAAATTTACGCGCACTTCGTCTTCAGAATATTTAAACGCGTTTTCCACAAGATTTGAGATCACGACGCAAAAGAGCGAATTGTCCGCCCTGATTGTAATCTCCTTGTCTCCTGTTATAATCGCTTCTCTGTTTGGGTAGTTGAGTTTTATGTTTTCCACAGATTCGTTTATAGTATCGTATAAATTTATGGTAGTGAAATTCATGGACATTTGTCCGCTGTCAAGTTTGATTGAAAGCCTAAGCGTATCAATTAAGTCGCTTAACTTGTTTCCATTTTTGTATATCTTTGTAAGAAATTTATTGCGAATGTTAGGGTTCAAATTTTCATCGTCGATGAGAGTTTGAGAATATCCGTTAATGACGGCGATGGGATTTTTGAACTCATGTGAAATCGCCGAGATGATGTCGTCTTTTTGTTTGTTTGAAGCTTCGAGTTTGTTGGTGTATTTTGTTTTTTGCTTCTCTCTTTTTGTAAGAATTTGTGATATTTTTGTAAGCAGATTCGTAATGTGAAAAAATTCTTGAGAAAAATCCGAACTAACGTAAGTGGGCTTCTTTTTAGTCGCCAAGTCTTTTAAAAAGTGCGCTATTTTTTGCGTTTCATTCTTTAATTGAGTGTTTATCTTATACGTAACTATGAAAATGGCTATGAAAAATAGTATCAAGACGATTAAAACTTTTATCCCTAAAGAAAAAATTTGAGAGTTTATGTTTTTCAACTCTTTTGCCAATCTAATATATACGGTGTGATTGTTAAACGTATGTTTTTTTGCGATATAGAGCATGTGTTCTTGAAGCGTGTTTGAATATCTTATGACGTATCCATAATCTTCTTCATTTGATTGCATTATTTCAGCTCTATATTTATGGTTGTCCATCTTTGTCAGGTCTTCATGAGATTCCGCGATAACTTTACCATTAATATCTATGATCGTGACTCTTGTGTTTAAGTTAGTTTTTATTTTTTGAGCGAGAATGTCAAGTTTCGTCTCGTTGTCTATGGCAAAAGTGATAAGTTCCAAGCTTTGCTTGAGAGACTCTTTTGCTTGAGAAATATAAAATTCTTTGAGCCAATAGTAAGTAATCGCGCCAACGGCGATAAAAAGTATAAAAAAGAGTATGAAAAATTTTCTAAGTATAATTTGTTGAAAAGTTAGCAAAACATGTATCCTTCTCCTCTCACGGCTTGTATGTAGTTTTTCGTTCCATCTGGATCTATGCTCTCTTTAAGCCGTTTTATAGCCACGTTGACAGTCTTTAGTTGTTTATTGAGACTATCGCTCCAAACGCGTTCTAGCAAAACGTCTCTTGTTAAAAGAATGTTTTTGTTTTTCATAAACTCCAAAAGAAGGTCATGTTCTAGGTGCGTTAGTTTAATTTCATTTGCGTTAATCGTAAAAGTTTTCTTTGAAGAGTCATACGCAATGTCTCTATGCGTCATAACGTCTTGAACTTTCTTTGTTCTTTTTATAAGAGCTTTTACTCGCGCTTTAAGTTCGTTAAGGTTGAAAGGCTTAGTGACGTAATCGTCTCCGCCGTTATCAAAACCCTCAATAATCTCATCATACGAGCTTTTTGCGCTGACGTAAATGACGGGTTGATTATATCCCTTCTTTCGCAGCGTCGCGATAAACATGCTTCCCTCGACCCCTGGCAAGTTTCTGTCCATGAGAATCAAGGAAACGTCTTCTTCGTTAAGTATGTCTTGCACATGGCTCGTATCCACGCACGTTATAACGTCATAACCCTCTTTGGAAAGAGTGTACTCCATCAAGTCTAAAATATCTTCTTCGTCTTCAACTATTAGTATTGTGCTATTATTCATAATACAATTGTATCAAATTTAATTACGAAAATTTCCACCAATCTTCGCGTATACCAAAAGATTCGCTATGCTGATGCTTCGAGAAGCGATCTTGCCGCTTTTTCTAAGGGCTCTGAGCATGTTGTGAAACTTTTCAAAGCTGCTAGAGCCATCAGCTTGAAGCGAGAGATTGCGTTCCACCATTTCGTATAAATCATCCGTTTTGTTCTCTTCTATGAGAACTTCGTTGTATATCTCTTGAATTTCATCATCGTCGTCGCAATTAATCATGCTAATCGCCAAACTAATCGCTTGAACGGTTGACGCTTGCATTGGCACAGCGTATTCTGAAATAATCGCTATGTCAACGTCTTTGCATACGTCCGTAAAACCTCTTATGAAGTTTCGTGTGTTTGCGCAAGCGCGTGAAAGCTCGTTAGTTATTTTAAGATAAGCTATGACTTGCCTCAAATCCCTTGCTTCCGGAGTGTAAAGGGCTAAAACTTTGATAATCGAGTTGTCAATCTCATTCGTTTTGGCGCCAATGTTTTGTATGTGCGATCTCGCTTGGGTAAACTTTTCGTTGTCACAGTCCGAGAGCGCCGAAAGGATAAGGGCGTTAGCCTCTTGCAAGCCAACTCCTATTTCTATCACTTTCTCTTTTATGTCGTCTAAATTTGTTCTAAAAGTGGGTAACATCCGTTTATTCCTTATTTATTTTTATTTTTACTTTCAACCAAAACGCCCAGTAATGTAATCTTCCGTTCTTTTTTCTTTAGGATTTAGGAAAATGTTTTCCGTTTTGTCATACTCCACCAAGTCGCCAAGATACATAAACGCGGTATAGTCGCTTATGCGAGAGGCTTGTTGCATGTTATGAGTGACGATGGCTATGCTTATGTCTTTTTTAAGCTCAACCAAAAGCTCTTCGATGGCTCCCGTCGAGATGGGATCGAGCGCCGACGTAGGCTCGTCGAAAAGCAAAACTTCGGGTTTTACCGCAACGGCTCTAGCGATGCAGAGGCGTTGTTGTTGTCCACCGGATAAACCCATGGCCGATTTTCCAAGTCTATCATGCACCTCTTTCCAAAGAGCGCTGTCTTTGAGCGCTTGTTCAACTCTATGGGCAAGTTCGGTTTTGTTCTTAAGTCCCGCGATTTTAAGTCCATAAGCCACGTTGTCAAATATGCTCATTGGAAATGGCGTCGGCTTTTGAAAAATCATTCCAACTTGTTGACGAAGTTGTATGAACTCGTTCTCTTTTTTTATCTCTAAGATATTGTTTCTCTTGCCAGTCTCTAAATCATGTAGTTCTATCCTGCCGTCGTATTTATTGCCAGGGTACAAATCATGAATGCGGTTCATGGCTCGAAGTAGGGTGGACTTTCCACATCCGCTGGGGCCTATGAGCGCGGTTATCTTGTTTTGCGCTATGGGTAAAGTTATGTTGCGAAGAGATGGATGTTCAACTCCAGGGTATGTAAAAGAGAACTTCTTAATGTTCATGATTGGCATAATTTTTCCTTGTTCTTTATGTTGTTATTTTTTAGTTCGAGTGATGAATCTTCCAACTAGATTGATGGCTAGAACCATGACGGTAAGTATGAACGAAGCCGCCCAAGCCAAATCTCTGCTTGACTCTTCGGGTTCGTTCGCCAAGTCGTAGATGCTAACCGTTAGAGAGGGAAAACTCTCAGTCAAATCAAGAGTGAAGTAGTTGCTTGTCTCCGACGTAAAAAGTAGAGGCGCGGTCTCTCCGATGATTCTGGCGAACGCAAGCAAAACGCCCGTCATGATTCCAACTTTTGCCGCTTTAATGATGATGTCGATAATAACCTTGTACTTTGAAGCGCCAAGGGCGATTCCCGCTTCTCTAAGTTCGCGAGGAACGAGAGAGAGCATGTTGTCGGTCGTGTTGATAACGACGGGTATCATCATGATTGCAAGCGCGATGGCTCCGGCAAACCCACTCGTTCCACCCGTTGGAATCACCACGACGGCGTAAACAAACGCGCCGATGACGATGGAAGGCGCGCTCATCATAATGTCGCTTAAGTCACGGATGATGGAGGAAAATCTACCATGTCCATACTCTTGTATGTAGATTCCAGCCGCCATGCCTAGCGGTATGCCAATGAGCGACGCGAGACCCGCTAAAATAAACTGACCTACGAGGAGGTTTCTAAGTCCTCCGTTGATGAGGTCGTTTAAAAATAGCGAAAAATGAAAAGAACCAAGCCCTTTGATGAAAAGAGTGATTAAAATCCAAGCTAAAAACGACAATCCTATGAGAGCGGATAAAACGGAAAGCGATAAAAATATTTTATTTATTAAAAGTCTCATCTTAGTTAGCCTTTTTTAGAAAGTAAAATTTAGCCAAAGAGATAATTCCAAAGCTAATCACAAACAGAATGAGCGCGAGGTAGAAGAGGGCGCTTTCGCCAAGTCCGCTAGACTCGCCAAAGTTGTTGGCCATGGCGACAGGTATGGAAATGGTAGGGTCGTTTATAGCCGAGGGCAAGACAAAAATGGAACCTATGAGAAACGCGACCGCCATGGTTTCGCCCAAAGCGCGACCAAGCGCTAAAATGATCGAACCGATGATGCCCACTTTTGAATAAGGAAAAATAATGTCTTTAATCACTTCAAACTTAGTGGCGCCAAGAGCGTAAGCCGACTCTTTTAAAACGGCAGGCGTCGTGTTCATGCTGTCGCGGGTGATTGCCGCCATAAAAGGAAGTATCATGACTCCAAGCACAAGTCCAGCGGTTAAAAGAGAAACCTGATAACCACCGACCAAATCCGCCACGATGGGAGCGAAATAGTAAAGTCCCCACATTCCAAAGATGATGCTAGGAATCGCGGCGAGAAGCTCGATAGCCATGCCAACGACGTTTGAGACGTTCTTAGGCGCTATTTCCGCTAAAAACACGGCAATTCCCATGGCGATTGGAAGTGAAAAAGCGAGCGCTATGAGAGTGGTGAGAAGCGTGCCTACGATAGGAACCAAACCTCCAAAAACGGTTTTAGTGGCGCTCTCGTCGTCTTCGTCGAACATTACGTCGTCTTTAGGGAACGTTGCCTCATCGTCGTCTTCGTCTATGATTTCACCCTTGGAGGAAGAGACTTTGGCGCTCTTGTTGGAAATAGCCGGAATGTCGATGGGAACCTCTTTGTTCCAATCGGGATTTGTGATAAAATCAAAACCA